>JANNRO010000144.1:0-2038 GCA_031401505.1 Planctomycetia bacterium | reverse complement strand
CACCGCGACGATCGAGTCGTCGTCCCCGACGGCGAGATGGAGGAGGTATGTCGAGCCGATCACCCTTCCACTTGCGCCGAACGCGGTGTCGAGCGCGCCCGCCGAGGTGAACCGCGAGACGACCCAGTTGTACGCAGCGGTGTTCGTCCCGGCCGTGATATCCAGGTGCTCGCCAACGATCACCCTGCCGTCACTCTGCAGCGCAAGCGCGGCCAGACGGGGCTCGCTCGAACGAAGGTCGTAGGCGATCCCGCCCGCCCCGAACGCGGGATCGAGTGTGCCGTCGTCGCGGAACTTCGCGAGGAAGAGGCGGCGATTGATGACCGCCGCCACCTTCTTGGTGGCAGGGGACTGCACGTAGAACGACGTTCCCGCGGCGACGATCCCGCCGCCGAGCGACGCGGGCACGGCGACCACGGACACGCCCACCTCGTTGTAGCCGTTCGGCGACCCCGCCCAGACGGTCACGATGCCCGTGCCGCCGAACGACGAGTCGAGGTGACCGTCCGACGTCAGTCGCACGACCGTGAGTCCCCGGTAACTCTGCGTGCCGGTAGGCCTCCCCCTGTTGTCGTACGTCGTGACGGTCCGCACGGTGGAGGTGCCCCCGACGACGATGCGGTTCTGGTCGTCGAGCGACACGTCGTTGGCGAACGTCGCATTCGGGTCCGTCGGGAAGAGCCGGACCGTCCCGTTGCCGGCGGCGCCGAAGGCCGCGTCCAGAGAGCCGGTCCGCGTGTAGGCGAGAACCATCCAGTCCCCATTGACCCCCGTCGGCTTCGACGACGCCGCCTGCCCGACGACGAGGTAGCGCTCCGAGTCCGCGACCGGCTGGACGGCGACGTCGAGGACGCTCCACATTCCGGCGGTCGTGACGATGCCATCTCCCCCGTCGAACGTCGCGTCGAGCATTCCCGGCGTGCCGGCCGCAAACGCCGCGGAGACTCCGACGAGCGCGACGGCGGCCGCGGCGACGCCGCCCCGTCCCCACGCGTTGCGGATTCGATTGTTCACCCACCTGCCCGGATTCCTCGATCGCATCGCATCCTCCTTGGTACGTCCTGCCTCGGTTGCTCCGTCGAGGGGGGCTGACATCCCGCCCGCCCTTCGAGACCCTGAGTCGGGCGAAGGCCACGACGACCGTCTCAATCTGGGAGTGGGGGCGGTTCCGGAAAGTTGCCGGGGAGAATTCGAATCAATCGGGAAGGCCCCACAGCGACCACGCCGCCCAGAATTTCGGGTGCTTCCAGGCCTCTTGTGCCGCGACGAACCGCTGCGCCTCGCGCAGCGCCCGGACGACGGGAAGGCCGGCGCTCCAGCCCGCATAGAAGCGCGTCATGAGCGCCAGGGTCGCGGCATCGTCCACCTTCCACAGCGAAACGAGCACCCGCGGTGCGCCGGCGTACATGAACGCCCGCGTGAGCCCGGCGATCCCCTCCGCTCGATAGACCTTGCCCTTGCCGGTCTCGCACGCCGAGAGCACCGCGAGATCGGCCGAAATCTCCATCCGGAAGACGTCGAGCGCCGTCAAGAATCCGTCGTCGTCGCCGCCGGGCGTCAGCGCCAGGGACGAAAGCATCGGCCGCTCCGGATCTACGAGCCCGTGACACGCGAGATGAACCGCGCGCCAGCGAGCGTTCTTCGCCAATGCGTCGCGCAGCCCCTGCTCCGTCGCGTGCTTTCCGAGCAGCACCGTCGTGCCCAACGCCTTGACCTCTGCACCGGTCGCCGGCAACGGCACGAGGTTCATGGAGCCTCGCTGTACTTCTGCCGCGGCCACGAGGTCCGGTGCCGGCTTTGCGCCATAGTCGGGATCACCGATCGCCAGGACTCCCTCGCCTCTCTTCGACACCTCCGCGAGCAGCACGCCGTACGTCGTTCCTGAAGGCACATACGCGACTTCCAGATCCGGTGCGAGCAGCGCGAAGGGCACGTACGAAAGAGCTCCGTCGGGCGAGACGAACAACCGAGTGGTATTCGCGTCGAGTTGCAGCGGGTCGATGACGAGCCTGCGCAACGACGCGACGGCGGGCGCGAC
>JANNRO010000143.1:0-2114 GCA_031401505.1 Planctomycetia bacterium | reverse complement strand
CCGTCCGTCGCAAGGCGGCGGCCATGCGCAAGCACGTGCCGCGCACGCCGGTCGGAGACGCCGCGAGGCCTCCTCCGCCGCGTCCGTAGGATCTCCGCGTGAAACTCGGCGTCCTCCTCGACCGCTTCGATCCTCAGCGGGGCGGCGCCGAGGCCCACACCGACGCGCTGCTTCGCCGCGCCGTCGAACGCGGTTTCGAACCGGTGCTCGCGTGTCTCGAAGGCACGCCGCCCGTCGGCGTGCGCGCGGTAGCGGTCGCCCTGGCCCGCGGCTCGCGCGCGACACGCGATCGCGCGCTCGCGATCGACGGAGAGAAGGCGTTGCGCGACGCAGGCTGCGACCGCGTGTTCGCGATCCGCCACGCGCTTCGCTGCGACGTCTACCTGCCGCACGGCGGACTCGTCGCCGATGCCTTCGCGGCGCGCGACGACTGCCGCGGAGGGGTGGGAGCGTGGACGCGGTTCGCGCGGAGGTTCTCCGGCAAGCGCGCGTTCTTCGAGGAGGCCGAGCGTCAACTGCTCGGTCAGCGCGAAGGGCCCGTCGTCGTCGCGCTCTCGCAGGCGCTTCGGGGGCGCATGTCCGTTCGATTCCCCGCGGCGCGCTCTCGAATCGTGGTCGTGCCGAACGGCGTGGACACCGACCGGTTCGATCCGGCGCCGTTCGCTCCCGGTCGCGCGGCCACGCGCTCCGCGCTCGGCGTCCCGGCCGATGCCTATGTCGGGCTCCTCGTGGCTCACGAGCCGTGGCTCAAAGGGTTTGGGACGTTGCTCGACCTGCTCGCTCGCGCCGACATTCGCGCGCTCTCGCCGGCGTTTCACCTCGTCGTGGCCGGGCGTCGCGTCGATCGGGACCTCGCACGTGCGGCGAAGTCCCGCGGCGTCGCCGATCGCGTTCATTTGGCCGGTGCGGTCGCCGACACGCGCCCGCTCTATGCCGCGGCCGACGTGCTCTGCCAGCCGACATGGCACGATCCCTGTTCGCTGACCTCGCTCGAAGCCCTCTCGATGGGACTTCCCGTCGTCACGACGACGCGCAACGGGGTCACGGAGTTGATGGCGATGCGGGGTGGGATTCCCGTCGAGAAGCCCGGTGATGCCGAGGGCTTCGCCAAGGCGATCGAGATCCTGGCCGAGCCGCGGTTGCGCAAAGAGACGTCCGAGGACGCGCGCTATGTCGCCAAGCGCAATCGCTTGACGACGCGACTCGACCAATTGCTCGACATCTGCGTCCATCTCGGGATCCCGAGGCCCGCCCCGCGGCCGCCGGACGAGGAACCCGCCGCCGATCCGTGCCTCGAGACGGGCGCATGAGCGCGACACGGACCATCCTCGTGATCACGTCCGATCCGGAAGGGCCGGTGATCCGGCGTCGGGTGCTCGCGTTTCGATCGCGGTTGGATGCGATCGGCATTTCGATCGAGATCGGCGCGTGGCCCAAGGGCTGGATGAAGCGCAAGGAGACGCTCGCCCGCGCCGAGAAGGCGGGGCACGCGTGGGTGGTGTCGCGCCTCTTGCGCGTGGCCGACGTCGAGCGCTTGCGCGAGCGGGTGCGCAGACTGTTGTTTGACTTCGACGACGCGTTGCCGTTTCGCGACACCATGCACGGGGCGGGTGCGTCGCCCACGAGAATCGAGCGTTTTCGTGCGATCTTGACGGCGGCCGATGCAGTCAGTGCCGGCAACGCGTATCTCGCCCGACTGGCCGTCGACGCGCGGACCGAGGTCCGAGTGCTCCCGACCGTCGTGGACGTCACCGACGGACCCCCAGCCCCCGAACCCCCCGAACCCCCGCCCGTGCTCGGTTGGGTCGGCTCCGCCGCCACGCTGCCGTATCTCGCGGCGAAAACGCTGACGCTGGCGGCCGTCGTGACGATGGGGAAGACGTTTCGCCTGCGGGTGATCGCCGACGCATTCCCGTCGATGCCACCGGGCATTCCCGTCGATCACATCCAATGGACCGAGGCGGGAGAGAACCCGGCGCTCGACGGCATCCACGTGGGCTTGGCGCCGATGCCCGACGATCCGTGGACGCGAGGCAAGTGCGGATTGAAGGTCATCCAGATGCTCGCGCGGGGGCGGCCGGTCGTGGCCAATTCGGTGGGGGTGCAGGCCGATC
>JANNRO010000142.1:0-2240 GCA_031401505.1 Planctomycetia bacterium | reverse complement strand
GCGCCTCTTCGGCGATCCGCGGGACGATCGTCAGGACGACGCGCGGGCGCGCGTAGCCCCAATCCGTGGGCATCTGTGGTCGTTCGGCGTAGTACGTCGCGACCTTCTGGAGCGCCCCGTCGCGCTGCCACTTCTTGTGCCCGCCGATCGACAGGAAGAGTTGCTTGACGTCGACCCGCCCCCGTTCCTCGTCGCCGAAGATCCCCGTCGCGGTGTCGAAGGCGTACGGTCCTTCGACCCCCGCCGCGTGCATCGCCGCGATCAATTCACGGACGAATCCCTCGGGGTCGAGCTTGTCTTCGTCGCCGGCGGATTCGGTCATGGCCCGGGATTCTCCACGGAACGTGCGGCGGCATCAACGCACGTTCGATTCGAGTGACCCGCGCGATGCGGTCCGGAACACCGTGATGGGAGGAATGTCCGGGCGTGTGAACCAGCTCACCCGACCCTTCGATGCGCCGTCGGGCGGCGCCGGCAACTCCTCCGGCGCGTCGGCCACCCATGCCGCGGCGACGGCGACGGCAACGGCGACGATCGACTGCGGGGGCCGGTGATTGCAGGGTGGAAGCACGGACTGGTCCCGCATGGCGACACCCATCGAACGGAAGGGACGTAGATGTCGTGTCACCTTCACCCCTCGGGCCACGGGTACCTGGCTACGATGTGCGTCGGCCTGAACCGATGACCGACGATCCCGCGACGAACCTTCCCGACGACGACGACGAAACCGGGACGGCGGTCTGCCCGAAGTGCATGAACGAACTCGCGCCGTCCGTGGACTTCTGTCCGAACTGCCGTGCGCCCGTCACGTCGTTCGCCAATACGGGATACCTCGAGAGCGCGCTCGCCCAAGGATGGGGCATGGGGGAGGCGATCGTCACGAAGTCCCCGAGCCTCGTCCACCTCATCGGCCTGTGGCTCCTTCTCTTGCCCTTCCTGGTCTTCCCACTCATCGTGCTCTTCGTCGCGCGCGGAGACGGCTGGACATGGGAGGGTGTCATCGGGCGAGTGGTGACGGCCGTCATCCTGTGCTTCGTCGTCTGGTGTCTCCAGCGCGCGACCAGGAACTACGTTCGCGCCCGGCGCGCTCACGAGGTCCGAGAGCCCGACAGTTCCGAGACCGAGGCGGAGTAGATCGGTCCATGCGCGCCGGATTCGGGCCGCCGCGACCGCCCGCCCTTACGACGCGGTCCGCGAGCGATCGAGCGTCGTCGCGTACCCTCGGTCCCGTTGCCCCTTCGACCCCCCACGCGGATCCTTCCCTTCGTGAGTGACGTTCGCCCGTTACGTTTCGTCCGAAACTTGTTCGCCCGTCGGGTGCGCTCGACGCACTTCGTCGTTCTCTCGTTCGGCGTCGCCTACGGAGTCTCGTTCGAGGCGGGACAGGCCGTCTCCGACGAGTTTTCGCGACAAGGCGCGGACTGGTGGGTGTTCGCGGGTCCGGATTCGTTCATCGTCTACTTCGCTGGAGATCGGGACGGAGCCGCCCGCGCCGATCGATGTCGCGCTGCACTGGAGCCGATTCGGTCCCGTCACGAGTGCTTGCGCGAACTCACGTGCGGACGAGCCGAGGGGTCGCTCATCGCCACGTTCGACTGGCGCGGGCGCGTCACTGAGATGCCGCTGGGCATCGTGACCAACGAGGCGATGCAGCGGCGGGGATAGATCGCCCTCACGACGACGCGGGCGATCTCGCAACGGGGGCATGTCTACGACGAACGCGCAGACGGGCGGTAGGATGGCCGCGATGGCTGATCCCAAGCCGCCTTTCGTTCGAACTGTCCTCACGCACGGCGTCGGCTTCGGCGTTCTCATGGCGGTCTTCTTCTGGGCCCGGGACGCCTTCAAGGGTGACGTGTCCCCCTGGCCGCGTTGGGCCATTGAGTACGGGCTCGTGCCGGTGCTCGGGGGCATCCTCTACGGTTGCTTCTACGGGTGGCTGGATCGCCGGTCTGCCCGCCGATCCTGAGGGGGCGCGCGCGACGGCGCCACGTCAGCAGGGACGGCGCCGACGGCTCCAGATCCGCGGTTCGGAGCGCGACGGCGCACCGATCCGGGGCCGTGCCACATGCGATCCCACGGCGCGCTACGATGGCGTTGTGAACGAGAAACACCTCCGCTCGAATCGGGTTCGTGCCGGGCTTTCCGCGCGCGTCCACGGGCGGCCCTGGCGGGGGGCGTTGCGTGCCGTCGTCGTCTTCGACATGATCGCGGCGGCGGCATGGATCGCGTTCGCGCTC
>JANNRO010000141.1:0-4938 GCA_031401505.1 Planctomycetia bacterium | reverse complement strand
CACCGCGTAGCCCAACCCGCCTGGCTGGACAACGCAGGTCGCAGGGGTACTGCGACATTCCGGGCGGTTTCCCGCGCCGGAAGGACAACAGTAGCATTTGCGACGTTTCTGGCAACACGGTGCAGAGAGCCCTCTAACTTGTTGCCACGGCTAGACTTCCGACGCACGTGAAAACCTTCGACTCCCCTTCACACGCGCCTTATCCCCCCCACCGACCGGTGTCGGCCGAAGAAGCGCGCGTGGCGGACCGACGCGCGACCTCGGAATTCGGGCTTCCGGGCCTCGTTCTGATGGAGCACGCGGGCCGGGGACTGGCCGAGGTCGTCCTCGACGCGCGTCGGGGCCGATCCGGGCCGGTCGTGCTCGTCTGCGGCCCGGGGCAAAACGGTGGCGACGGTCTCGCGTGCGCCCGATTCCTCCGGTCGTTCGAGATCCCGATCCTCGTCGCTCGCCTCGGGTCCCGTCCGCCGATCGGCGACGCTTCGATTGAACTGGCGGCGCTCTCGCACGAGATGAACGTCGCGGCGCTCGGCGACCCGTCCGACGTCGAGGCCTTCGTGAGTTTCGCCTTCGTCGGCGCATCGGTCGTCGTCGACGCCCTCTACGGCGTGGGACTCGACCGCGACCTCGACGCCGCCTCGATGCACGCCGTGCTCGCCATGAACGCCACGAACGCGATTCGCGTCGCCGCGGACCTCCCGTCGGGGCTCGATGCCGACACCGGCACCCCGCGCCCGATCTGCGTGCGGGCCGACGTGACGGCGGCGATGGGTTTCGTCAAGCGCGGCTGTCGGACCGAGGCCGGCGCGCCATGGTGCGGCCGCCTCGTCGAGATCGATATCGGACTCCCCCATGCCATCCACGGCCCGTATCGCGAAGAATCGCCGGCGAATTGACTCGCGGGCGCAGTTGTCCCGCCCGCCGCAGCGACGAGCGGAGTCGCCTATCGGATGACGACCCTCGTCGCCTGTCCCTCGCCTTTGGCGGTTCTCACCCACCCGATCATTTCGACGGCTTCCTCGTTGCGCAGTCGCACGCACCCGTTGCTGCAGTCGGTGCCCACGGTGTCGGGTTTGATCGTGCCGTGGATCCCGTAGCCCTTGGGCTTCTCGGGGCTCGAGATCGGAATCCACGCGTCACCCAGCTCGTTCTTCGGATCGCCGTACGGAATGACTCCCGTCGGACTGTGCCAGTCCGGATTGAGGTACTTGTCTTTCACCTCGTACGTGCCGGGGAACGTCGGGGTTGCGGTCCGGCCCACGCCCACCGCGAACTCCTTGACCAATGCGTCGCCGAGATAGATCCCGAGCAGATGGCGCGCGAGACTCACGCGGATGGTCAGCGTTTCCTGCGGCACGAGGAGGCGATCACCCACCTTCAACCGCTTGGGATCGAGGCTGCCCCCCTGGTTCCAGAACAGCAGCGCATGAGGTCCGTAGGCCAGTTTGTCGCGCGACACGATGCGCAGCGGATTGTCGCCCGCGATCACGTCGTAGGGCTTCGTCACGCCCGCAATGCCGTCGACCCGCGTCATGACGAACGTCTGGACCGATGCGATGATTTGCGAGAGCCTGACGCGCGCCTCGGTCGGACGCCCCGACGTCGCGTCGAACAACTCGGGCAGGAAAAGCGCGCGGGACAGCGAGCGGCGGGCACGCAGACCGGCCTCCGTGCGCGCCTCGAGCGACTTGCGGTCGTCAAGCGCGATGCGCGAGTCTTCGATGCCCTTTTCGAGCCCCTGGCGACGGGCCTCGTCGGTGTCGCCGTAGTCCTTTTCGAGCTTCTCGAGGAGGGCCGCCGCCCCCGCTGCGTCACCGGCCCCCAGCCGCTCGGCGAACGACAGCCGGAGTGCGCGCGCCTGCGCCTCCTGACCGGTCATGGACTCGTTGGGCCCGGTCGTCGCCGCGAGAGGCGTCGGAGGAATGACGCCTCGACCCGCCCCCATCCCCGAGTCGCTCGACGGCGTCGACGCCGACACGTCGGTTTTCGGCGACTCGCCTGCCGGCAACTGGCCATCGGCCGGCTTCGCGAGCGCCGGGGTGTCGGCCTGCGAACGCAACTTGATGTACGCAACGGTCCCGAGCCCGACCACCACACCGAGCACGATCCACGTCGGTCGCATGCGAACCTCCGGCGGCACCCGGACCCCTGCCATCGCGAGGTTCCGCGAGCAGTCGGGTCCCTACGCATCAAACGCTACAACAGGTAGGGGTGAACGCAAGCCATTTCGGACATTGGCTGGGTGCGTGCCGGCGGTCCGCCGCGAGCGGGAGCGGGCCTACGAACGGGCGGCGGGACCCGCGTCCGCCGTTCGGACGACATAGCCCTGTCGCCAGAGCGCCTCGATCGCCCGGCTCTGGAGTTTTTCGATCGTCTTCGACTCGAGCGTCTTGTCGTCGTCGCCGAACGTGACCGTGAACGCGAGGCTTCGGTGCCCGTCCGCGATGCCGGCGCCTTCGTAGACGTCGAAGAGGCGGACGTCCCGCACGACGCCCGGGGTCGAGGTGCGCAGGACGTCGGCCACGGTCGCGGCCGGGGTCTTCCTCGGTACGACCACCGCCACGTCGAACGGCGCCTCGGGGAACTTCGCGGGCGGACGATAGCCCGCGCCTCGGCACCCGGTCGCGAGTACGCGAGCGAGGTTCACTTCGGCGACGGCCGTGCGCCCTTCGACGCCGAACGCGCGGGCGACGCCGGGGGCGAGTTCCCCCACGAGCGCGAGGACCTCCCCTCCGAGTTTCAGTGCGGCCCGACGGCCGGGATGGAGCCAGGGTGGCGTCGGGAGGAGCGGGTGGATGGAATCTCCCGTCGTGGCGTCGACAACCGACGCACCCGCAACACCGAGTCGCTCGACGAGCGCCTTCACATCGCCGACGAGGCCCATGAAGACGCTTCCTTTCGGATCGGCCGTCATCGTCAGCTCGGAAGCCAGCAACCCGACGACGGGAGTCTCCGACGGCAGGTCCTTGCGGGCCCGATCGGCCTTCGGGAGGACGCGCGTCCACTCACACAGCCTGAGGGACGCCTCCCGGGGACGGTTGCGCACCGCGGCCCGCAGCAGATTCTGCGCAGACGTGATCTGGAGCCGGTCCTGCTCCGCCGACAGCGGGTTCGTAAGCCGCAGGAGCGAATCACCGGCGATCCCGAGTTTCTGGGCCTCGGCGGCGCCGTGGAACACGTACGACGCGATCTCCGAATACCCGAGGTCGAGCGAGAGCACCGATCGCCCGTCCCGCTCGAGCACGCGGGCGGGAGAAGCGACCCTCGGATGCATGGGGGCGGCGGGGGCCGAGGGCACGACGTGCTCGTAGCCGTGGAGGCGACCGACCTCCTCGACGAGGTCTTCGGGGATCGAGACGTCCTTCGTCGCGCGCCAGGAGGGTACATCGACGCGAAGACCGCCCGGGATCGGGCTCGTGTGGAAGCCGACCGATTCGAGTCGCCGCGTGACGTCGTCCGGTGCGATCGCAACGCCCAGCCGCCGGGAAACCAATTCGAACGGCAGTTCGATGGCGACCGGAGCGAACGGCCGCGGGCAGACGTCGGCGATCTCGCGCACGACGCGCGAGGTGGGGCTCGCGGCCGCGAGGTAGGCCGCGAACCACTTCGCGGCAGGGAGCGTGCCGGCTGGATCGATCGATTTCTCGAACCGCGTGCTCGCATCGGTCCGAAACCCGTGACGAATGGCGCTCAGTCGCACTCGCGCGGGATCGAAGTGCGCGGATTCAAGCAGGACCGACGTCGTATCGGCCCGGACGGCGGACGCTTCGCCCCCCATCACGCCTGCAAGCGCGAGCGGCTTCGTGGCGTCGGCGATCACGAGGTCGTCCTCGACGAGCACGAGTTCCTTCCCGTCCAGCGTCTTCAACCGCTCCCCCGCGCGCGCCCGGCGCACGACGATTCGCGCGCCTTCGATCGATCGGACGTCGAACGCGTGGAGCGGCTGCCCGGTCTCGAGCATCACGTAGTTCGAGAGGTCGACCAGGAGGTCGATGCTTCGAAGCCCGACCGACTCCAGGCGACGACGGATCTTCTCGGGCGACGGTCCGTTGACGACGCCCTCGATCGCCATACCTACGTAGCGACGGCAGCCGGCCGCGTCCTCGATCGTGACCGGGAATGGCGCCGTCCCGCGCATGCCGACGGTCGGCACGGCTCTCGGAAGGCGACTTCGACCGAAGATTGCACCGAGTTCCCGCGCGAACCCCACGTGGCCCCAGAGATCAGGCCGACTCGTGATGCCCGAGTTGTTGATGTCGAGGATCGTGTCGGTGACGCCCAACACCGCCCCCACCGGGAGTCCGACCGCCGTCGCCTCGGGCAGCACGACGATGCCGTCGTGGGCCGTTCCGAGGCCCATCTCGTCTTCGGCGCAGATCATGCCCTCGCTGTCCACGCCGCGGATCTTGGCCTTCTTGAGCGTCAAGCCGTTGGGCAGCGTCGTGCCGACCGGCGCGAAGCAGACGATCTGCCCCTGTGCGACGTTGGGCGCCCCGCAAACGACCTTCATCGTCGTGGCGGCGCCGTACTCGACGGTGCAAAGCCGGAGGCGATCGGCCCCCGGATGGGGTTCGACGACCAGCACCTTCGCGGTGACCACCTTCTCGAGCCCGCCGCCCAGCCGCTCGACGCCTTCGACGTCGGCCGTGCGCAGCGGCAGCAATCGAGCCGCTTCGTCGACGGAGATTCCGGTGAGGTCGACCAACTCCGACAGCCAGTTCCAGGAAAGTTTCATCCGATCACCCCGCGCGCGAACTGACGCATGAACCGCAGGTCCCCGCTCATCAAGTGGCGGATGTCCTCGATGCCGTAGCGCATCATCAGCAGTCGATCGACGCCCAGCCCGAAGGCGAACCCCGAGAACACGGAGGGGTCGATCTTGCCCGCGCGGAGCACGTTCGGATGGACGAGCCCGCAGCCCAGAATCTCGACCCAGCC
>JANNRO010000140.1:0-9580 GCA_031401505.1 Planctomycetia bacterium | reverse complement strand
ACGTACGCGGGGACGCCGGTCCCGGCTCCCGGTACGCCGCGCGTCGACTTCCTGGCGGGTATCCCCCTGATCTCGAGCCGCGGGGTCGGCAAGACCGGCATCCTCCTCGAGGTGCAGGGCTTCCCTGCGTTGCCCGACGGTACCGCAAGCGCGGTCGGCACCGGTTGGCGAGCGATCGGCCACTTCAAGGACTCGGGCGCCGAGACATTTCCGACGTGGACAGCAGGACTGCCGCTTCCGGCCGACGTCGCGACCCCGCCCGACAGCGCGGGCGTGGGCTTCGCGGCGATCGACGGCAAGCAGTTCGTCCAGTTCCGCATCACGTTCTATCTGAGGAGCGGAATGGGACCTTTCGACCCGGGTCCGTACCTCGATCGTTGGGACTTCTACTTCTCGTACGACCAGTAGTTCGTACCGCGAGACGACCGTCCGACGCGGGTCGAGCGGCTCTGTTTCGGGGCCCGGCTGAGAAAACTCAGCCGGGCCCCGGTGCTTTTCCCGATGCCGATCTCCGGGCGGTCGCGCGGGCCCCGGATTCAGCGCGCTCGGCCGTGGGCTGCCCGCCGTCGACCCGTATACTCCCGCCGTGAGCCAAACGCGCCCGCCGCCGATGCCTCCTCCGTCCGACGTCGCGGAAGCGGATCGGCGAGTGACGGCGATTCTCGGCGCGTGGAAGAGCGGGATCGTCGCCCTCTCCGGCGGCACCGACAGCGCGCTCGTGCTGGCGCTCGCCGCCCGGGAGTGGGGGAAGGACGGTTGCGTCGCGGTGACGAGCCGATCCGAGAGTCTGGCGCCGCGCGAACTCGAGGACGCACGGGCCCAATCGGCGCTGGCCGGCGTCGAGCACGAAGTGCTCGCGGGGGGCGAGGTCGATCTCGAGGCGTTTCGCCGCAACGAGCCCGACCGGTGCTTTCACTGCAAGGACTCACTCTATGGCGCGGCCCGCGAGGTGGCAGGGCGGCGCGGGCTCGGGATCGTGCTCGACGGCACGAATGCGGACGACGTGTCCGATCACCGGCCGGGATTCGCGGCGGGATTGCGTCACGGCGTCCGATCGCCTCTGCTCGAGGCAGGGCTCACCAAGCCCTGGGTGCGCGCGCTTTCGAAGGTGCTCGGACTCGCGAGCTGGGACAAGCCCTCTGAATCGTGCCTTTCGAGTCGAATTCCCTACGGGACCGAGATCACTCGGGAGGGGCTCGATCGCGTGCGAAGCGCCGAAGATGTCGTCCGAGGGCTCGGATTCCGCGTCGTGCGAGTCCGGGTCCACGACCCCGTCGCGCGAATCGAGGTCCCGTTATCGGACGTGCCGGCCCTGCTCGCGCCTGGTGTCCGAGAGCGGGTGGTCGAGGGGTTGAAGTCGCTCGGCTTCACGTACGTTTCGGTCGATCTCGAAGGCTTCCGCAGCGGCAGCATGAACGAGATCGCCCGACCCTGAGAGCGTGCGAGGGAATCATGCGGGGCGTCCGGCTCGGGGCGCGCAACCCTCCCGACGTTTCCCCTCGCTCGGTCATCTCTGAAAGATCGGTATCAGCTCGTCGGGGATCGCGAGCGTCAGGATCGCGAACGCCGTGGGTACCAGGTCGCCGAAGGCGTACAGGTCGGTCCGGGGCGTCCATCGGCCATCGTCGAGTTGCGCCTGGATCAGCACGGGATACATCTTGCGATGCCAAGGGGCCCAGAACTGCCTGGAGCGCACGATGTCGTCGGACGACGCGTCATCGCCCCACGTTTCGCCGACCGCCCGGCCCGGGTCGTTGCCGTCCGTCTGCCAGGCGGCCCACGCCGCGTAGAAGTGCCCGTAGTGATAGAAGCGTCCGTCGTCTCGAAGCGTGCTCGCCAGCCGTCGCTTGATGTACTTGATCGCGGTTTCGATCCGATACAGCGTGTCCTTGTTGGACCCGGCGTACTCGCCGAACAGGTTGAACGACGAGACGGCCGCCGCCGTCAGCGCGTACGACGAATTCTCCATGTTCAGGCTGTACTTGAACGAGCCGTCGTCTTCGGCCGACGTGATCGCGGGGCCGCGGCCCACGAGTTTCTGGCTGTTGCGCAGGTAGCGCAGCCCCTGCTTCACGTGCTCTTCGCCGACGAGAATTCCGGCGTCTCGCGCGGCGCGGAGCGCCTGCGCGATCGTGACGGTGACGGAACCCTCGTGGTCGGTGCTGTAGACCGGCTCGTAGCCCCAGCCGCCGGTGACCGTCTGCGCGTCCTGACAGCAGGCCACCGCCAATTTCAACGCGCTTCGAATTCTGTCGGCGTCCCGGTTCCTCGGTTCCGTGCTGACCGTGCCGAGCGCACACGCGAGCGCGAGCGTCGCGTACCCCTGCCCATGCATTTTCGAGCTGTTGTCCTGGCCCAGATAAAAGTACCCGGGCGGGTTCTTCCGCTCGCGCTTGGCCGGATCGACGAGATTGACGAGCCAATCGATCGCCTTCTTGATGTTCGTGCCGTACGGGCCGCGCCCGTAGCCGCTGCCTTCGGCGAGGAGCGCGAGCGTGGACAGCGCGGTCGCCGCGACGAGTGCCTTGTTGTCGCCGAACGAACCGCCCTCGTTCTGCTTCGTGGTGGTCAGCCAGCGACATCCGCGTTCGATCGCGCGGCGCCGGTCCGTGTTCAGGCGCTCTTCGGGTCGCTCGGAAAGCCCCGCGCGCGGTTCGTCGGCGTCGGCCGCGCCGCGCCCGGATCCGGCGGGAAGCGACGTCGCGAGCGCCCACGCGAGCAGCGCAGGCGCCCAGCGGCGCGTCGATCGGCGAATCACGGGGGCGGGGCGCAGGGGGGGCGTCCGTTGTCTCGGGAGCGGGGGATCGAACGTCGGCCCGGACTCGGGCCTCGCCGTCGAGGAGATCATACCCGTTGACTTGGCCGTGCGTGGCCGATCCAGTTCGCCGGAGTCGGACGGCGGCAAAGGCCGACGCGGAGACCTCCGCGCCAAAGCCGCAGAGCGGGCGACTATCTACCGTCGCGGGCCTTGGCCGCCCGTTCGAGGAGCCACTTCTGGTAGCGGATCAACTTTTCCCGGTACTCGGGCGGAACTTTCTCGAGATCGGCATTCACCGCGCTGCGGCGCACCTCGGGAGGCAACTCCGCCGCCCACGCGGGGGTGTCGTCGTCCTTCGGACGATCCCTCTCTGCGTCCGCCGGAGGCTTGTCGCCGTCGCGACTCTTCGGATCGCGCTCGCTCGGCTTCGGCTCGTCCTTTTCGCCGGTCTTCGGCTCATCGCCTCCCGGTTTGTTCGGATCGCGCTGCCCTCGGGGATCGGAGCCCGGCTGCCCGGAGCCTCCCGACGGAGGGCCTGACTTCTTTTTCGGAATCATCCGGATCAGTTCCTCGATCGCGCGTGGGATCGAGGCGCTGGTCTTACTGGCCTGCTCGACGATTTCTTCCATGCGGCGACGAATCTCGCCACCGGGTCCGGATCCGTTGGGCCCGTCCGACGTCCCACCGGGTGCGCCGCCCTCCATTCCTCCGGAGGTGCCGTCCGGGGGCGGCGGCGTACCGCCGGGCGGCGCAACGCCGCCCGGCGGTGCGGGCGGGGGTTCGACCGTCACGCCCTTGGGCTTCGAAGTTCCCCCCTTGCTCGCCTCGAGGATCGCCTGACCGTTCTCCCGCATCAGCCGAACGATTTCCTTCATCTTCGCTTCGACCTTCGCCTGCGGATCGCCTCCCTCGGGCGGAGGATCGTCGGCCCGGACGGACCGGGTGGGCACCCCGACGAGTCCGATCGCGAGCGTGGCGAAAAAGAGCGCGAATCGGCCGGATCGGCGGGAAACGGATCGGCGGGAAACCGGATGGAAAGGATTCATGAGTCGCTCCGATGGATCGGTCCCGGACGCGTCCGCGCGGAATCCGGGCATTGGGGTCGGGGACGCGCGCATCCCGGCGGGATGGCGGCACACAACGGGATGGCGGCGACGTTCGGCGCGCGACCGCCACGTGGATCGTCCGGAGAGGTCCATCAGCGCTTCTGTCCGAACACCGATTGGATGAGCTTCTCGAGATCGTCGGCGACGTGCCCCTGCTCGTTGTAGATCCGCTCGAGCGTCCGACGCTGGGTCTCGTCGACCTGTCCGTCCTTCAAGCTCGGATTGCGCTTCCAGAACGAGTCGAGCTTCGCGTTCACGTCGAGTTGGAGTCGGCGCAGGAGCTTGATTTCGACCATCGGCGGCACCAGCGCAGGCTTGCCGCCGCCGCCGCTCCCGCTCGGATCGTCACCCTGAGGCTCTTCCTCCGGCTCATTGTGTCGTCGATCGATCTCCTCCTCGAAGGCGAGGATCAGGTCGGACAGGCGGTGGATCACCTCGTCGGAGAGTCCCTGGGCGACGTCGATCGAGCGCGCGTCGATCAGGAGGCGCGCGATCTCGGCCATGTCGACCGCGGCGCCGCCCAGTGCCGTGCCGAACGCCGGGGAGTCTTCTTCCTCGATCGCTTTGACTCGTTCCGCGACCCGTTCACGCAGCGCGTCCTCGTCGGCACCGAGCTTCTTGAGCGTCTGTCGCTGGGGGCGCGCGAGGCGCCCGTCGGGGGCGGCCTCGGCGATCCGCTTCACGTCGTCGCGAATCCGCTGTTGCTCGACCCGGAACTCCTTCAAATCCCGCACGAGGTTGAAGAGCAACTCCTCCTGCCGGAGCGACTCGTAGCGCCGCTGCTCCGCCTCGAGGTCCTTCTTCAACTGTTCGAGGTAACGCCGCGCCTCCTCGGCCGACTTCGCCGCCTTCGCGCTGGAACCGGACTCCATCTGGCGCTCGGCTTCCTCCATGCGTCCCTCGGCCGATTTCGCCGATGCGGACGCGCTCGGGCTCTCCGCCTTTCGCAGCAGATCGTCGAGCTTCTTCAATTGCTCGCGGATCTTGCGCTGCTCTTCTTTGAGCGCCTTCAGCCGCTCCTGCGCGTCGGCCTCGTCGGCGGCGTCGCCGGCAGCGTCTTCGAGCGCACTCTCGGCCTCGTCGAGGCTCGCCTGTGCCTCGGCGCCCGCCTCGGCGGCGGCCGCAGATTGTCCCGCCTTCTGTGCGTCGGCCGCCTTCTGCATCGCCCCCTCTGCCTGCTCGAGGGCCTCTGCCGCCTTCTTCGCCGCCTTCTTGGCGACGTCCGTGCGGGGCTCGAGCGCATTCGCCGCCTGCCTGGCGGCATCGGCCCGTTCAGCGAGTTTGCGCTCGGCCTCCGCGATCGCTCGACGCTTCGCCTCTTCGGCTTCGCGCAATCGGCGCACCTTCTCGGCCAGGGAGGTGCGGGCCTGCTTCAACGACTCGAGCGCCTGGCGCTGGTCGGCCGCGCCACGGCGCAGATCGCCCTTGGCGAGTTCCGACTCCGCGCGGCGCATCGACTCGGCGGACTTGCGAACGGCCTCGGCCTGATTCGGGGTCTGCTTCGGGTCGGCCTCGGTGGCGGGTTGGTCGGATTCGGGTCCCGCCGGCGATTCGCCCGACATGCCTGCGGCTTCACCCGACATGCCTGCGGCCTCACCCGACATGCCCGCCGACTCGCCCGCCATCCCGGCCGACTCGCCTGACATGCCCGCCGACTCGCCCGCCATCCCGGCCGACTCACCCGACATGCCTGCGGCCTCACCCGACATGCCCGCGGACTCGCCGGTCCGGCCGCCGGATTCACCGGGCACACCCGCGGCGGACTCACCGCTGGCTGAAAGCCGATCGGCGAGCGCCTCGGTGCCCGCACGAATGCGTGCCTGATCGGCAGCGAGACCGGCACCGTTTGCGCCCGTGCCGAGCGCCTCGGCGGCGCGCTCCAAGCGCTCGGCCGCCTCGGCCTGGGCCGCCGCGGCGGGGCTCCCGGGTGTTTGGCCCGCGTCGGGACGGTTGGCCGCCCGTAGAAGTGCCTCGGCTGCGCGTGCCATGGCGTCCGCCGCTCCCCGCACCTCTTCTGCCGCCTTCTTCGCGGCGGCCGCCGCCTCGGCGCGACCTCCGGCCATCGAGGACGGACCTCCCGCGTCGGAACCTCCGCTCATGCCGGGCGGCGCGTCCGAACTGGGTACGCCATCCTTGCCACCCGATCGTCCGTCCGGCGAAGTCGCCTCGGGGGACCCGAGTGACGTCGCGAGTTCGCTGAGCAGCGCCGCCAAGGCGTCCGCCTCCGCCTTTCGCGCGGCCTCGAGTTCGGCGGTTTCGGCGGCGCGCGCCTTCGCCGCCGCGGTGGACGCGCCTTGGGTCGGTTTGCCGCCCGACGGCGTTGTGGAAGTCGAGAGCGCCTTCGCCGCACGAGCAAGGGCCGCCTGAGCGTCGCGCGCGTTGCGAATGGCGGCGACGTCGTCGCCCCCCTTCGTGGCGGTCGAGGCTCGCGCGAGCGCTTCGGCGGCCCGCCGGACATCATCCGCCCCATCCGCGGCCGCGTGGGCCGAACGGGTGGCGGCATCCCCCGAACTCGCGAGCGACGCCAGGCTCTCGAGCGCCGTCGCCGCGACAGCCGCCTTGCTCGCCGCCTCCGCCGAGTGCGCCGCATCGGCTGGGCGGCCGTCGGTTGCGCGCTCCGCCGAGGCATCGGCTCGATCTGCTGCCGCCTGAGCCGCCGCCGCCCGGGCCGGTGCGGTCTCGCTCCCCAGGGGTCTGTCCGCACCCTCGGATTTCGCCGCGAGCGCCGCACGGGCCAGTGCCTCGAGGCTCGACTTCAAGTCGCTGGCCGTGGAGGGGTTGTCGGCTTCGACGGGTGCGCCGGCCGGCGAGGGCCCGCTCTTGGGCGATGCGTCGGGCGATGCGTCGGGCGGAGCGTCGTTCGGCGCCGTCGGCGAACCCGGAGCCGCGGCGTCCATTCCGGGCGCCGCGTCCATCGCTCGCGAGCCGCCCTCGAGACCCTCGGGCGGCTTGCGCGGCTCGAGCCCAGCGGCCAGGGCCGTCGCCGTCTTGGCCGCCTGATCGAGCGCCGCGTCGCGTTCCTCGCGCGCCGAACCGCCCGCGGCGTCCTTCGCGGTGCGGGCGACTTCTCTTACGTCCGGCGCCGCAGCCTTCGCCTTTGCGGCCGCTTCGACGCGTGCGGCCTCCTGTTCGAGCGTCCGAATGTCCGCCAGTACCGAGTCGAGCGCGGCCGCGGCCGCCGACTCCCGGGCCGCGTCCCGCTCGCGCCGGGCCAGATCGGTCGCCGTCTCGGCCGCCTTCCTGGCAAGCGCGACGGCGTCGAGTGCGCGACGCCGGGACTCCTGCATCTCGGTTCGTTCCGCGGCGCGGCGTTGGGCGTCGAGGACGCCGTCGAGCGTCGCGAGTTCGCGCTCGGCTTCGACGCGGGTCGGATCGTCGGGCTCGAGCGAGAGCTTCGCCTGGTCCGCCTTCAACTTCTCGACTTCGCGTCGGAGCTGTTCGGCGGTCTCGCCCGCGCGCGAACGCGATGCCTTGCTCGCCTGATCGAGCTTCGAGCGCAGCTCGGCCTCGGCCTTCGAGAGCGCGTCGGCCTCCGTACGCAGTGCTCCGAGCGTGCGTTCCTGCTCTTCGAGGCGTTCCTTGGTCGCTTCGCTGCTGCGATCCTCGAGGATCGCCAGCAGCGAGCGCAATCCCTTGAGAACTTCGGCCGCCGAGGTGTCCGCGTTGCTCGAGAGCACCCTCGTGTCCCGCAGCGCACCGATGACTTCCGACATTTTTCCGGCGACGTTGCCCTTCGAGAGGTTCGCGAGTCCCGCCCTCAAGAGTTTCGCCTCGTGCGTGAACTTCATCCGCTCGAGTTCGTCGGCAAGCGCATTCATGCGGGACGACAGATCCTGGACGCCCGCCTTCACCGCGTCCTGCTTGCGTGCGAGCCGCTCGGCTTCGCTCTTGACACCGGCCGAGGGTCCGACCGGCGGGTCGTCGGCGCCGACGGCTCGAAGGCCGAGCGGGACCGACAGAAGCGCGACGGCGCACACGAAGGCGGACGTGGCGGGACGACGGGTGATTGTCATTTGTTGGTTCCGTTCCCGAGATTTCGAATGTCGCCTCGCAGGACCTCCTGCTCCTCGATCAGACGTCGAACGAACAGGGTCAGTTCCGCGAGGCTTTGCCACTGCTTCATGGCGGACAACACGGTTTCGATCCCGGCGGCGAGCCGCGCCTGCGCCGCGAGCAGCGCGGTGACGTCGGCTTCGGTGCCCGTGCGCGCCGCAACGACCGCGGCTTCGTGCGCGGCGGGTCCCGAGTCGGCGGCGACGGTGACCGCGCCTTCGAGCACCGCGACGAGTCGATCGAGCACGTCCGAATCGAGCAGGCGGCGATCCCGGCGCGCCTGCGTCACTTCCCGGAAGAGATCGTAGGGAAACACCTCGTCGTCGACGTCGAGGAATGCCGCGACGGGCGGCGCGTTCGGCGCCGGATCGAGGGTCGGCTGGATCCAGAGCGAGCGATGGCGATGATCGAGGATCGAGAGGATGCGCTCGGTGGCCGCCTTTCCTCCGATGCGGCCGTATACGTTCGACTGGAACAGCGACGTCACGCCCCGCGCCGTGCGATCGACGTCGGCGCGCAGTTTGCCGAGTCGATATTGCACGTCACGCAACGCGCGACGTTCGACGTCGGCGGCCGCGTCCGTCGGGATGCCGGTCAGGCCCCGGATCTGCTTCAATTCGTCGCGCAGCCCCTCGATTTCCGTCTTGAGCGACGTGCGACGGCTCGAATACGACCGTTCGAGTTCGTCGGGCTTCAAGAGATCGATCGAGGTCCACGCACCGGACGACTCCTGGCCCTTGCTGTCTCGTGCTGTGACGCGCACCGTGACGCGCGAAGGCGCCGTCAGCGGCTTGCCGTCGGCGCCCGTGAGGGAGGCGATTTCGAGCGGCACATAGCTGCGGATCGAATCGGCGCCATAGGCGCGGTCGTTGGCTGCAACGCTCCTTTGCACGGCCGATTCGGGCGGGGACGAACCATCCGGAACCCGACCGCCCGGAGTCGGGTCGCCGGGATCGGGCGCGCCGGGGGCCGTGTCGTCGGACGTCCGGAGCGTGAGTGGGATCGACTTCATCGACGTTCCGGGCACCTCGATGTCCAGCGTCAGGACGGCGATGCCGTGGTCGTCGCGCGTTTGGGCGAAGAGCGGCACACGCCCCTGTGGCGTCGTCTCGATCGGACCCCGTGGCCACACCCACTCGGGCTTGGCCGGCGTGTCGGGCTCGACCGCGACCTCGTACACGTCGACGGCCGGGTCGTTCTCACGTCCGTCGGGCGCGACGAGGCGGACGCGGTATCGGAACGACTTCACGGCGATCGTGCGGAACGTGAATGTCGTCGCCCCCGCGGGTGCCCCTCTGCCGGACGCCTCCGGTGCGACGACGTTGGCGGTCTCGATCGCGACGGGCACTTCGTCGAGGAAGGCTTCGGCCGAGCCTTTCGGCGTGTCCGATTCGAAGGAGACCGCGACGCGCGTGCCCTCGGGCACCGAGAACGAGCCATTGTCGACGTGGCGCGGTGGCAACCCGAGGTACGCGGGAAACTCGAGTTGCGCCCGCAATCCGACGACGTGGGGGGGCACCCGCACGATCACTCGATGGACGGGTGCGTCGTCGCGGTCGTCGCCGCCGCGGACGAAGAATGAGAATCCTCCGCGCACGTCCCGAAACTCGTACTCGAAGAGCCCCGCCTGCGCCGAGACCGCGCGCATGCGATGGGAGAGCGC
>JANNRO010000139.1:0-14877 GCA_031401505.1 Planctomycetia bacterium | reverse complement strand
GTTCGATCTTCCATGGTAGTCTCGCTCGCGGATGAGCGCCACACTGTGCCGCTCGCAATTGGGTCGTTCGTTAAAGAGGAGTTCACCATGCTCGAGAGGCAACGACGCGACGCGAATTCGACTCGGCCACGGGGTCGTCGTGGGTTGGGGCGTTGGGTCCACTGGGCCTGTGCGGGGTTGCTACTCTTCGCGTCGCCGACTAATCACCGGATTTCCGCTGACGAAGGGATGGGTGGTGCCGGGCCTACTGGCGGCGTCCCGACTGGCGACGCCTCGAACCCCTGTGCCGGTGGTGAGCGTGTCGGTGCGCCGCCGATTGGGACCCGCGGAAACTGCGCACGCTGCTTTACGCCGGAGACGACGCCCGGAGATCCGGCCGACCCTATCATTCCGCCGCCGCCGGACGGTGCGCTCACGCCCAGCGACGATGCGGGGAAGAAGCGTCGGCGAGGGGAATTGACAGTGACAGAGGAGGATGTTCCCACGGTCGCCACGTCAACACTTGCGGACGGCACTGAGCAATCATCAAGCATTACGAGTCTCGGCACCGCGAGTGACGCGAACGGCTCGCTGCTTCCCGAGACTGGATCGGTAGCGCTGTCTATCACGCTAGACGCGCTCGCCGATGGTAAGGCTGGAAAGGGTGGGCCTCCTGGTGGCTGGATTGATGACGATCCGCCGCCGATGCCGGGTCCGCCGCCGGGCACGGGGGGGAAGGGCGTCCCTGCACAAGAGTACGTGGATATCGACCGACGGTTGCACTACGACTCTAGGATCAATATCAATCGAATGACTGGAAACTGGTGGTTTCCCTATGATGTCTTCGTCGTGCCTCAAGCGAATGGCGACTTGAAGTACTATGCGCCGGGGATTTCAGGCGCACCCTACATAGCCGCTGGCGCGGGCTATCTCAGCCCCGCAGGGTACTTCGACCAAATGACCGTCGTGCCAACTGGTGGGTGGATTCGAACGCTCAAAGACGGCACTCGCTCACAATTCAACGCTGGTGGATATCTCGTGAGCATTGTGAATCGCTATGGCCTCGGATTGACGTTTACTCGGGCGCCTGGCACGCAGCGTCTGAATTCATGGACCGACTTCGCAGGTCGGACGACGGTAGTTTCATACTTCCCGAACGGCTACGCATCTAATGTCATGGATTCGGGTGGACGTGTGACTAGTTTTACATATACCATACAGGGCTACCTCGCATCGATCACTTTCCCGTCAACCACATACTATGACCGAGCGACGAGTGCGGTTGTAACCGGCCCCCGATCTATTCAGTTTCAGTATCTAGCTGGAACGATCAGCCCGCTCGATGGCAATATCGTCGGCGTAACCGATTCGTCGGGATCCACTGCGTTTGGCTCGACCTATGATGCTGCCGATCGCGCAATCTCGACATCAAGTCGAGGCAGAACTTGGATCTACTCGTATCTGCCCATGGGGGCGACGCGGGTTGAGGATCCAGACGGCGTCACCACTGAATACCAATTCAACGCAACTGGTGCAATCATTCGGAAGGAAGTGTTCACAAGGAGCGGGCTAGGGCAGCCAGCGCTCCGCGTAGGAGAGCCAGCAAGCTATGTGTGGCTGTTTGAGCGCAACAGCCCGTGCGCGTGCGACTTGATTACCAAGATCACACGCCCTGACGGAGTCACTCAAACAATGTCGTACGACGGGTGGGGAAACCGAACATCGCGCTCGATTGCCAGCGCGCCGGGGGGCACTGGGGTCGCAGCGACTGAATCGTGGACATGGTCGTCGTTTTCTACATATTGCCGTCTCTTGACCGAAGTCGGACCAAAGGGGAATGCCGCAGGGGCGACAATCTCTGACCATACGACGACTTGGACCTATGACTCGCTCGGTAGTTGTACTGCGGCGTCATACAGGTCGGCTTCTATTGGCGGGGCGCTCGTGCATCCTGTCGTGACGTTCGCACGGAATGCATTCGGGCAAATGACCACATACACCACTGCCGGTGGAAGGGTAGACAGCTACACGTATGATCCTGTGTCGCACACCCTCACCCAGATCACGCGCGATTCTGCCGGGCTGGCGCTTGTGGATGCCTTTACCTATGACGGATACGGTCGGGCCACGTCTTGGACAAATCCAAGGGGTTTCAGTACGACTGTCACCTACAATGCACTTGATCAAGTTGTCTTAGTGGTTCCTCCACAGCCGCTGGGTGCGCAGATGGCGATGCTCTACGATGACGCTGGAAATGTTCACTCGACCTCCGTTGAGAACAAGGACTCCGCCGGTGTCCTAGACGCGACAAACTCGTACTTCGTCGATGAATGGCACTATAATCTACAGAATCAACTGATACGCTCTGTGCGTGAGATCGACGCGAGTACACAGGCTCAGACGGTATACACGTACACGATGGCTGGTCGCCTAGAGTTGCTTACTGACCCAAATGGGAATAGTGTTCGACTTGACTACGACGAGCGTGGATTGCTCTATCGTCGTACTGAGGCGCCTGGAACTGCAATCGCCGGCGCCTCGACATTCAATTACTCAGTCGCCGGAGAACTGTCGTCGGCTGTTAACCCCAGAGGATATATAACCACGTATGTCTTCGGGCCGTCGGGTAGGCCAACGTTGATCGTAGAGCGCGACGGCTCTCGGACTGAATGCAGTTGGGATCTAAATGGAGAACTCATCGAAACTGTGTCAAAGACTGTTGCCGGGATACCCGTCCGGCGCACCCAGACAACTCGAGATCCTTCGAATCAGTCGGTCGTGTTTACTATGTGCTTCCTCGATAGTCTTGGCGCGACTACGTCCGTTGAGTCAACAAGCTTTGTCTACAATTCATACCGGGCGGTCGTGAGCCAGGTTGATAGTGCTGGCGGGGTGTGGTCAACTTCGTACGATCCTGTGGGACGCGTTGTGTCCTGGGCAGATCCAGCGGGCAATCTGGAAGAATTTCAATACGATCAGAATGGGAACATGATTTCTCGCCTAGTCAAAGAGCTCGATCCGGTCACCAGTGCATTGGTCGTCAGGGTTGAGGAGTTTGATCTCGACGCGCTTGACAGGCAGGTCGTCACGCGAGTCAAGGACGCTGCCGGATCATTGGTGTCGGTCTCGACGACCGCATGGGACGGACTCTCGCGACCGATCGCGGGGTCCGATCCCCTTTCGAATACCCACAGAGCCAAGTGGGATGGACTCGGCCGCCTCACTGAGTTGGCACGCGATCTCCGTGCCGGCGGGGTTGGCACAGGCACGGTGACGTCCATGGTCACTACCAAGAGCTCCTATGATGCGGGTGGCCGACGTCTTTGGCATGACGATGGACTTGGAAAGCGTACGGCTTATGCATACGATGTCCGAAGTCGACTCATTAGTTCGAGCGTCGGCGCTTCGGCTGTGGTGCAGAGTTATGACGCGAGCGGCAACTGCGTCAGCCTCACTGACCCTATGGGCTCGACGATTACGAGCACGTTTGACCCTATGGATCGGCCGATTGCACGGTCAATTGCCCGCGGGACTGGAGTCCTCGGTGTGACTTCCGAGGCGTTCACTTATGACGCACTCGGACAAGCGACTGTTCTCACCGACGATGATTCGACTCTCCTCCGGACATACGATTCGATGGGACAAGTTATCTCTGAGACCCAAGGGGCCAACCCGTTGGGATCCACGGGGCGATCGTTCGCGTATGGCTGGTCTCCTAGTGGACTTGCGAGTGTCACCTATCCGGACGGCACGATCGAACTGAGGGGCAGAGACGCGGTCGGACGTGTTACCGACGTCGCAGTTCAGGGTGGACCGACTTTGGTGGAGTATTCGTATGTCGGGCGCCGGATTCGCGGAGCCACGTATCAATTCGGCGTGTCGCTGGAGTGCAATTTTGACGCGCTTGGTCGAGTTACGGATCAGCGATATCTCCAGTCCGGCAGTACGGTGCTGCAGCGATTTGAGTATGCTTGGAATGCGAGTCACCGTCGGGTGCTGGAAAAGCGACACCACGCGGGAGGGAGCGGCGACCTGTATCTGTTGGATAGTCTGAATCAGACGATAGGCGTCAAGGTCGGAGTGGTTGATCCCATTGCGGAACTTGCGACTCCAGGAAGTCAGTCAGTTGCGGCCACAGTTGCAATCTCCTATGATGCGTCGGGAAATCGAACCCAAGTGGCTCGAACCGTTGGGGCTACCACCACTAACGTCGGATACGCTGTTGATGCGCTAAATTCCTACACTTCCGTTGGCGGAGTGGCTCACGTTCGCGACGCCAACGGGAATCTCATCGACGACGGCATCCGTCTCTACGCATACGACTACAAGAACCAAGTGGTTGAGGTTCGTCTGAAGGCAGGCGGGGCGATTATCGCCGAGTACACATACGATGCTGCCTCGCGTCGTACCTCAAAATCCGTAGAGTGTGGCGTAACAATGTTTAACTGGATCGAGCATGAGTTGGCGTGTGAATATGATGCCGATGGCCTTCGGTCACGCCGACACTTGGGCGCGCAGACAGGTGAGGTGGCGTCGGTCTTCCAGCGAGATGTGGGAGATCTCGACGGAGATACGAGCGTTGCGGATTTCGTCTGGATGATACCACTCTACGATGGCGCATTCGATTGCACGGCTCTTGTCGGTCCATCGGGTGCTGTGGTCGAGTCGTATCAGTACGAATATGACGGCGCGCAGTCGACGGTGGATGCTTCTGGCAGCCCGACAGGCCCCACTTCGTTCCTCTGGTTCCAGGGCTACTCGCGCCTATATCGTGACGACGAGTCTGGCTTGTCATACGCACTCCATCGCTACTACGATCCGAGAACTGGTCGATTTACTACCGAAGACCCGATCGGGCGTTGGGGTGATCCGGCCAATCTCGGCAATGGCTACGGATGGCTTGGGAATTCGTTTCGAAGCGCTCAGGATCCGACCGGCTTAAAGCCGGGTGCCGCAAAGTGTGAGTGCAATGAGGCGTTGGTCGTGCTTTACATCTTTGACTCAAAGCCATTTGGCCCCGACCGGACAGATGAGCACAAGAAGGATGGAACGTCCGCCAAGGCCAACCAGGCATTCCAAGGGGCAATAAACGGTGTCTATGGTGCCATTTCTGGGAGTAAGCCCGAGAGTTTCGAGTTCGCGTCGAATGTGATCGAAAATTCTAGGGCTTTTGATACGGAAGCGAAGCGGAAGGAGTCGAACGATAAAACCGCGGACAAACTAAAGCGCCGCATGGCGGACTTAAAGACCGATCCATGCTGGCGCGGGATGGTTTTTTTTGGTCATGGAGGGTACCGGAATTCCAAGCCTGGTGCGCTGTTTCTAGGCGATCCCAGTTTGTTCCTAACGGCTGATCTATTGTCCGGGATGACCGTGAAGCTTGATTTCATGACACTTGTGGGCTGCAATACCGGGAATGCGGACTGGGCGTCCCACGCTGAGGCAGACGGCTATCTCGCCACCTCCTGTCCGCTTGATTGGCCCTCTACTACCGTCTCAGGAAGGGATGGTCCCAGCGCGGCGACGGCGGCGACGGCGGCTGCAACTCGAGGCGTTACGCAGATGAATGCTAATCGAGCGAAGGCGTGTACTCCCGGAGCGGCGGCGATGAGCGGGAAATAGAAAGGATGCGACAGTGACTCCGACTGAGTCCTTCACAGCCCGATCGGCCGAGTGCCCGACGGCTCCGTTGCTGTCGATCGGATCCGTGCGTTCGAGGGCAAGGGCTGTCGCACCCAGTCGTGCAATCGGCACTTTGCAGTCATCGGGTCGCTGGTTGGGCGCTCTTTTGACCTTGGCAAGCTGCGGTGGGTGCGGAGGGGGCGAGGAACTGGACGATGTGGCTCGTCATGCGCCGGCCGTAGGGGGTGCATTGTTGCCGCACGGGGTCGTTCCATTTGTTGAGGGGCCCCTGTCGTCGATCACTAGTGCCGACTTAGATCGGGCGCGGGAGACACTGAGGACTACGAAGTTTGATAGGGAAAGACAGCCGGAGTTGACCATTGCTTCAGTGAGGCGGATCTTCGGGGACTTGGCGACACTTATTCAATCGTCGACTCCAGAGGTTCAAATTGCTGCGGTTGAGTATGCTGCGGGCTTGGTCGCGATTCTTCGGGATCCCGAGGCTCTATTCGTTTTGGAAGCCGCTTCATCTAGCATGAGGTCTCTGACCGCTGCGCTCAGTAGGGCGGCGCTCGATGTCAATGACAAGGTTGCCATCTCGGCGCTCGAGTCCTTAATCACTATCAATGGCTCCTCGGACGAGTCAGTGCGGGCGGTGTCCAGTGTTGTGGAGAGCGGTCGGCACGCACTCACCCTTCACGGGATCTCGTCGGCCGAACGCCTCGGGCCCGAGGGTCGATCGCTGAGTGGTCGATGGATTGAGTTTGTGAAGAGCGGATCCGTGGAAGAGGCTGCGGCAGCGAGGGCAACTCTCATTGTGCTTAAGCCAGGCCCCATTGCGGAAGTCGTGGATGCATTTGAGTCAGGAAGTCCGTTTGTGCGCATTACAGCGCTCTGGGCGATCAGAGGATCCTTGGAACCGGCCGCGTTGCGGATGGTATCTGCCGGTCTCAATGATCCGGACGCTTCCGTGCGATTGACGGCGGCGCAGATATGTCGAGACTTGGGCGCATCTGTAAAGGAAGTTGTTGATCGTCTGATCGAACTGGCGAGGTCGTCATACGATTTCAGCGTTCAAGTCGCGGCGATTGAGGCGCTGGAGAAGGCCGGCCCCCTAGCGCGCCGCGCACTGCCAGATCTCGTGAATCTGGTGGGTAGCGACGAAGAGGATCGTGTCGTACGTGCTGCGCTAGAGGCGATTGGAAGTATAGGCGAGGAGTGGGAGGGACTGTCCCGCCGACTCATCTCGCTCGCATCAGCAGAGAACTACCTAGTTCGACGAAGTGCGATGCGAGCTATCGCCGCTCTAGATCGATCGGCGCTAGATCGATATCGTGCGACTGCGCTGGATGTTCGGTCCGATCTGGCGCGGCGGCTTGACGCCATCGCTGCACTCGCCGTCGGTCGCAGAAGCGAGTGCCTTGTGCCGCTGGTTGAGTTACTCAACGATACGCTGGACGAGGTGCGCGCGGCGGCGATGCACTCAATTGGGAGGATCGGCATTTTTGATTCGCGCGTTGAAGTGTCTCTGACGAGGTCGAAGCTCGAAGACATTAGCGCGGAGAATAGACGAGTGGCGTTCGAAGTCCTAACGTCGCTTCAGAGGTCAGCTCGTCAGTAGAAGAGATGCGATCACTAGTTTTACTACGCTAATGTGGCATGGCGGGTCGCCCGATCTATCTGGGAATGAATCCTGACCAGATCGAAGCGTTGGGCGAACGGCTCGTCTCGTATCTCGCGAGATGCCGAACTCTCGGTGACGCAGTCATCCAGCTCTTGCGGATCGCGGACACGTCAGGCCGAGGCGAACGTCACGGAGGTCGTCGAGTCCGGGCGACGCATGAGGGCAAGACGCTGACAGACAAACCGCTCCGTTCGTGACGGCGGCGGACCGTTTGTCCGCGGATGCAGAGAACCCACCGCTTCGAGATAATGTCTACCGAATGGCATCTACGTGGCAACTTGGCGGTGTATTGTCCGTCTACCGCAAAGGGGAGGAAGCGGTGCATTCTTTGGGCTCGGCGCCTTGGAGATTGGAGGCAGTAGGGTGTGGATAGCCTTGCCAACAGGTGGCTTCCCGTAGGGTCGATGAAGTCTCAATCCCGTGGCGGGGAGCAACGTTCATTAGCCCGCAGCGGAAGAGTGCCGCGGCGTCGTCGAGGTGGGTACAATGTCCGACCGCCGGAGCGGCATACTTGGCGCGAGTTTGCCGACGAGGGGCCAGACAGCTCCTTGGTTAGCGGGCACGCGCGAGCGACGAGAGGAACTAGGTTAATGTCTCGAATCCCGACGGACGCCTCCCGATCTGCGACGGTTTCCGGGAATCCTAGGACGTGCGGCTGTGGAAGTTGGCAGCCCTGCTCGTTCGACAGGGTCAGGGAGACCACTCCCCTCGGTGGAGTTCCGATAGGAGGCCCAGGCAAGCCATGAGCGCGCGAATTCGAGTACGTGCTCTTGGCGGGCGAGAGCACGATCACGGATGGCGGCCAACATTGAGATTCCTGTGTTGTCTTAGTGCGATGTTGCTCGTGGCGTGTGGTGTCACGCAGGTAGACGAAGGCCGAGACTCTGGGACGTGGCGACTGGAGTTCGGCGCCTCCCTTGCCGCGGCAAGTGAGTATCATGCTCGAATCGGTAAGTCTTGGAGCGTTGCGGAGAGGAAGGCCGTGGCCGACGCGATCGCGGAGACGTCTGCGAGACCGATGTCGGCGTACGAGGTGACGTTGGGGGCGAACGGCGTCGGATCATTTCGTTATATGCGTCAGGGCGAGCCGACTGTCTCTGGCCATTGGAGACCTCGTGGCTCTTCGCATGCCGCGGAGATTCAGCTGGAGTTGGAGCAACCAGATCAGAGTCAGGTGACAGCGAATGCGGTGCCGACGCTCCTCTATCTGAGGTGGGAGGATGGTCGATACTGGGTGAATACAGTTGGCAACGTTTGGATTCCTCTCTCCAGGATCCGGACATTGTAGACGTCTGCTCCGGACGCTCGCATGTGCCAGCCGACTCTGTGAAAGTGTTCTCAAGGACACCGGCGAAGTACGGGTGCTTCTTGCGTCTGTACCAGACCGCGAAGTGGAATGTGATGCGGCTCGCCTCCGCGAGCGCCGAGAGTCGCGAAGCCTCCCGCCGGTCACCGACGTGACAACGCGTGAGCCATTCGATGTCCGGAGCGTCCCGGCGGGGCTCGTGCGGAGCGACGCCGCTCACATCGCAGTGCTTGGTGAGACTGGCGGTCCATAGGGTCGAATCGTCGCAACTCCGTCACATACAGGGCGACGGTGTGCCGTCGAGACCGAGTGTGCGTGATTGAATGCGCGTCGTTGACCACGTCCTTCGCCAGAGACAGGTTCCCGTCGGGCGCGTGGACGCGTCGCGTCGCACTCTGTTCGCTCCTCGGCGCCGGAATCGGACTGGTCGCTTACGGACTTTCGTCCGGCACGGCAGCCGCGAACGAGGAGCGCGCGGTCGCGTCGCGCGAGGCGGACGACGCGCTCCGTGTGGAGGTGGATGCCGCGACCATCGCGCTCCGCCGACTCTTGGGGAGCGGTGCCGACGGATCGGCGACTCCTGCGCCCTTCGCGATCGACATCGTGGAAGTCCGTTGGCGTCGCCCTGCGCCGCTCCCGCCGCCGCCGCCCGCGTTCGAGGAGGCCGATCGACTCGAGTTCACCGAACACAGGTCGACCGACGCGCTCGTCGCATGGCGCGCCGCGGCGCTCGCACAGCCCATGGACTCGGCCTTTCATGTGATCGCCACTCGCAACGTGGCTCGACTGCTTCGCGCTTCGGGCGACGTCGCAGGTGCCGGCGCGGTGCTTGCCGATGAACTGATGCTCCCTGGCGACTCCGAGCGGGAGGAACTGCTGCTGCGATTCGACGTCGCGCGATACGCCGATGGGGGCGAGCGCCGCACATTGGCCGCCGAGATCGCCTCGGGAGGATTCCCGTCGGCACCACTCGCCGAGCGTGTCGCGATCCACGGGCTTCTCGGCGGACAGATCGCGGACGTGCTCGGTCTCGTCGCCCTCCTACGGCTCTCCGAGGCCCCTGGATCTGACGCCCGCGTGGTCGAAGCCGACGGCCGCGTCGTCGCCTGGCTTATTGGAAACGTAGACGGCGTGCATCGGATCGCGCTCTCGACCCGCGCGGATCTCCTTCGGAGTCTGGTGCCCTCGGTCTCGACGGGTCGTGCCGAGGCCGTATCACTCGGGACAAGGGGTGCAATCACATTGCTCTCGCCGCCTTTCCCGCCGGTCGCACTGGCACCTGGAGCGACCGCGCGCACCGCCTTTCAAGCGCGAGCTTCAGCCGCCTACGTGCGGCGACTCGTACCCGCACTCTCCGTCGCCGCGGTGCTCGTGCTCTGCGCCGTACTGTTCGTCGTCGACGCTCGACGTCGCGACCGCCTCCGTCGCCGTGAGAGCGCATTTCTCCTCTCGGTCACCCACGAGTTGAAGACACCCATCGCGAACGTGCGTCTCTACGCCGAGACCATTGCCGCGCACGGTGCGGACGACCCCGCTCGCGTGCCGGGCTTTGTCGCGATCATCGTGAAGGAGGCGGAGCGACTCCAACGTCGGGTTGAAGAGATGCTCGACGTGGCGGCGGGCCGGCACACCCTCCCCAACGATCACGCGTCGTTTCGTCTCGACCGCGAACTCGAGACGGTGGCAACGGAGTGGCGGGAACGCTTCCCGACGCGCTCGATCGTCGTCGACGAGCCGATTCCGTCGGCCGCTCTCCCCCCGGTGCGCGGCACGGCTGCTCTGTTCCGTCGCGTCGCCTCCGGACTGCTCGACAACGCACTCAAGTTCGCGGACTCGGGTCCCGTCGCCCTCTCGATTACGCGTAGGAACGGTACGGTCGAGTTCCGCGTGCGCGACGAAGGCCCCGGCATTCCACCGCCTGACCGCGAGCGCGTGTTCGAGCCGTTCGTCCGGCTCGATGACGCCGTACGTCGCGCCGTTCCAGGCACCGGGCTCGGCCTCGCGCTCGTGCGTCAGTGCGTCGAGGCATGCGGGGGCCAAGTGTCGATCGAGGCCACGGACGGGCCCGGTACGGTGGTTTGCGCCACGTTCGCCGTGGCGCCTGGTTCATACGTGGGGGCCTGATGGCCAACATCCTCGTCGTGGAGGACGACGTGAACCTCGCTGCGGGACTTGAGTACAACCTCGTCCGCGCTGGCCATGCGGTGACCCGCGCAGCCGACGGACCCGCGGGACTTGCGTCCGTCGTGGCGCACGCGCCCGATCTCGTGATCTTGGATCTCATGCTGCCGGGCATGGACGGCTTCGAAGTGCTGCGGCGACTGCGCGATCGCGAGTCGACGGTGCCGGTCGTGATCCTGTCGGCCCGCGGCGAGGAGTCCGCGAAGGTCCGCGGCTTCGAAGAGGGTGCGGTCGACTACGTGACGAAGCCGTTCGGGATGGCCGAACTGCTCGCGCGCGTCCGCGCGCGACTCTCGCCGCACGCGGGGGCCGTCGAACGATTTCCGCTCGGCGATCGGCTCGTCGATCTCGTTGACCACACCGTGATGCGCGACGGCGCGTCGATCGCACTGACGCCGATGGAGGTCGAAGTTCTTCGGCGGCTCCGGCGTCGTCTCGGGCATCCGGTAGCGCGGACCGAACTCTTGCGGGCGATCTGGGGCGTCACTCCAAGTGCCTCACGGACGCTCGACGCTCATGTGAACCGGCTTCGCAAGAAGATCGAGGACGATCCGGCGAATCCACGGCATCTCGTCACGGTGCACTCGGTCGGCTATCGCCTCGTGCCGTGACGCGTCGCTTCTGTCCGTCGCATCTTCGTTCCATCCCGTTGCAACATCGTCACCCCGAGCGCTCCGGAAGTCCGTAGGGTGAGCGCCGTCGCGCAATCCATCGCGCGAGGAGGTTTGCCGATGCGATCGTTCCTTGTCGTCGTCGCAGTGCTCGCGCTTCTCGGTCCCGCGACGGCGGGAGAAGACCCGGCTGTCGACGCGCGCGACCGCTTCGCGAAGGCGTGGCTCCTACTTGATGTCGAACGCAAGCCGGCCGAGGCGGCCGACCAGTTTCGTGCGCTCTCGTCAGACGCGGCGGCGCCTCGCGAAATCCGTGCGCGTGCGACGATCGGGTTCGCGCAGGCCGAACGCCTGCTCGGCAACGCGGTGAGCGCTGAGCGACTGCTCCGGCTCGCGATCGAGCAGTACACCGACTTGCCCACGATCGCCGCCGAGGCGCGCGACGCGCTCGGTCGCGTCATGGGCGGGCGGGCCCGCTGGTTTGCCGGGACGGCGACGCTTGGGGCTGGGCAATGGCTTGATCTCGACAGTGGCGGGGTCTTCCTGTCACGCGCAACATACTCCGGGACGTTGGCGGAAATCGGGCGAAGCGCGGCCGGCATCGAGTGGCCCGCGAGCGCCGTCAATGACCCGGAGTTTGCGACGAAGCTTGCGTCGTACGGATCGACGCCGTGGCGTCGCGTTGCGACTGACGAGGGGCACTTGGCCTGGGTGCAGGTGCTTGCCGATCGGCCGTCTCCGATCGTTCGCTTCGTGACTCGGGCCGAAGGGGAGGGAGCCGCGCTCTCATCGCCGGATCCGGTCTTCGCCGTCGGACGCGCCGCAGGGCAGATCGACGTCCACTTCCGCGTCGACCCGGCGTACGCCCGCTACCGTATCGATCGGCGGACGGGACCCGAGGGCGTGTACATCGCTGCTGGCGAAGCCGTGGTTTCACCGTATACGGACGTAGCGGCGCGGCTCGGTGAGCGTTACGGGTACCGCATCACGGGGGTCGCTTCGAATGGTGACGAAGGGATCCCGGCGACCGTCCAAGCGACGACGAACAGCAACGGCGTCGTCGAGGGCATCGTCGAATTGGATCGTCTCGAGGGGACGAACGGCGTCGACTTGCTGACCGGGGAGGTTGTGCCGTCGGCGAGGGCCGATCTCGTGTTGACGGGAACGTACGGCGGACGCTCGGGTGCGAGCTTTGCGGATGGTTGGGGGCGATCGGTCGTCGCGATGGATGGGGCGGACGACGTCATCCGCTCGCCGTGGACCGGCGCCGCGCAGTCCGGGTTTGGCCACGTGGACTCCGGTCGTTGGTTCGCACTGCCGATTCGCGGGGGTGGGGTCGCGCGGGGCCGCGTGACGTTTCCGCCGGAAGGGAAGGGGGGCGGGCACGAGGTCCGCGTGGAATACACGGTGTCACCCGATGCCGAGGTCTTTCCCGAACCCGCACGACTTACCGCGCAGAAGACGGACGCCGGGATCGAGGTTTCCATCGAGTGTCTCGCGGGGACGCTCGCCCGCGAGATCGTAGCGCGGGTCGTCGACAGCACGGACGACGAGCGGCGTCTCCCGGTCGAAGGCGGCCGAACGATCGACGCAAACGCCCCCGAGGGACGGCTCGTCGAGTACCGAGCGGTGGTCGTGGACGTGCTCGGACGCGTCGTCAGCCGGGGGCGCATCGTGTGGAACGGGCTTCCCTTCGGGGTTCGGACGGGCACGTTCCAATTCCACTACCAACAGGGCTGGTCGTTCGAACGAAGCTCGCTCGCGCCCGTGGACGAGGCGGACGTCTACTTCAAGTCGGCCGCGGGCGGGATCTCGTCGATCACGCTCGAAGCGGCCGGCGGCATCGCCTCGCTCGATCGGACGATCAGGGAGGACGGACTGGTCGCTCGCGGGAGGGACCGAATGCGAGCGGAAGGCTGGGCACGGGCCGCCGCGCTGCGGATCGTGGCTATCGATCCCGCGGTGCTGCAACTCGAGCGGAGCGCAAACTGCGATAGTCGGGACCCGGTCTCGGACGTCGTCGTAGTTCGGACGCGGCATGGCGGCTGGGCGAAACTCGCACTCGTCTATCGCGGGAAGAGTGGCGGCTGGACGAAGAGCCCCGTCGCCGTCGAGTATTGGTTCAACGCACGCGAGCCTAGGTTCGTCGACCCGGGACCGGACGAGACGGCGCAGAACGGGATCGTGCTGCGGCCACCGGTAACGACCGAATCGGTCTCCACGCCGCTTCGCGGCGGTCCTTTCTCGGAGCCGCACGTCCTCCTGAGCGTCCGCAGCGGAGCGGGAGGCGGCAATCCCAATCGGATCGACATGCTCGGGGGCAAGTCGATCTACGTCCGCGAAGTAACGCACGTGCCGCTCGTTTGGGATCCGTTCGTGGAGATAAACGAGACTTCGCGAGCGTACGTCCACGGGAACCCCGTTCCCGCGGGAAAAGTGTTCGTGATCACGAGCGTGACGTGGAGGGGCGTCGCCGCCGGCGACAGCAACGGCCGCGGGGAAGTCGTCATCCGGGCGGGCGACAAGGAACTCGCGAAGTGGCGCGACGATGGACGCCCGAGGAAGGGCGCCTTCGCGGGGCGAATTCTGATTCGTCCAGGAGACGAGTCGAAGGTGAATGTCGAGGTCGCCAACTCAAGCCACGTCGAGGCGCTCTTCGAGGGCGTGCTGGTGGACGAATCGGCGGCGGAATCGGTCCCCGCGGGCGTACGCACACGACCACTGTCGGCCGAGGAGACGGTCAACGAGTACCGGGACTACACCGACGAACAACTGCAGGACCCGGCACACGAGGTCACGATCGACATGTTGCTCGACATCGTCTCGGGCGATCAGGCACCGAGAGAGGTCCGCGAACGCGCGGCCGAGACGATCACGCTCGATCGTGTGATCATGAATGAAGCGGGCCTTTCGTTGGAAGGCCGGCACGAGAACCGAAAACGTGCAGAGTTCTCAATGAAGGTCAACAAGTTCCTGGGCGACAATGATCCGTTCCAGCGTCAACTCGCAAGGCAGATCCTCGAGCGGCTCTGGGTCGGGTGGAAGTCGATCAATCCCGTGATCAAGAACTGCGATCCGCGCGACAAGGACTCGTGCGTCAAGGCACAGAAGGAGTGGGATCGGATCTTCCGAGGGTAGGCGCGACGGGTAGACGTGTGCGAGTCAGGCGAACTGATACCCGAGCGCCTGCGCCGCTATCCATACTGCCAGGCGAAGCGGTCGACGGTCTCCGAGGAGACCTCGGCCTACTTCGACCGACGAGTGTCTCGATACACGACGTCGTCGGCGTCTCCCATCATCCGATTCTCGCCAGACGACGTGATCCGGTACTCCCGAGATTTCAGATTCACGATCCTGTACTCGAATTCCTCGCCCCAGGGATCGCGGGGGATCGTCTTCAGGAATGGTTCGTTGGTCTTGCTGCTCGGCTCCATGAGTTCGGCGAGCGAACTCGGCAGGCTCCTGTTCTCGAGGTAGTACAGTTCGATCGCGCC
>JANNRO010000138.1:0-12546 GCA_031401505.1 Planctomycetia bacterium | reverse complement strand
GGCCCGCGGCGACATAAATGTCGCCGACCGCAACGTCGAGCAGGGCCTGCTGCCCGACGATCGCATCCGCCGCACCGGCGTCGCGCACACGCACTTGCACGTCGTAGTTGCCGCCCGTCGGCACATTCGCGAGAACGAAGTCGGCGCGGCCGGCCGTCGCCGGAGACAGCGCGAACGAATGCGTGGCAAACTCGAACCCGGGCAGCGTCTCGCCGGTCGCGGACCGCACGACCTCGACCTCGGCCCTTCCGCCGGCGGGAAGCCGGTAGAGCGCACGCAACGGGATCGAGGCCGTGTCGCCGGCGCCCCGCTGGAACACGTGCGAATCCGACGACCGCTCGGGTGCCTTCGCGAGCGTGAACGTCGCGGCGGGGACTTCCCGCACGATCGTCAGCCGCCGAATCGCCCTTCCCCCGCCGTAGTAGTTCGAAGCGGCGAATTCGAGGCCCCGGTAGGGGCGGTCGTCGGGGATGTCGTAGACGAAGAGGTCGTTGACCCACGCGCCGGCGACGAGGCCGTCCAGCCGCAGCGAACTCGCCAAGCCGTCGCCCTTGCGCAGGCGCAGCCGGACGCGCCCGCTCGCGGGCAGCGTCGGACCGACGACGCCGCGGAGGATCTGGTTCGCCTGCCTCTCGTAGAACGCCGTGACGTTGCTCGGTTGCACCTGGAAGATCAGGCATGCTCCGGCGTAGCCGCCGAGCGACCCCTCGCTCGCCAACTCGAGATTGATCGAACTGCCGACGGGATCGACGTCCGCGTAGACGGTCAGGTCCTGTTGCGGAAAGTCGCCGCCGCTGCGATCGAACCGCTCCGACGCGGTCGGCGTCCCGGTCCCCGAAAACGCGCAGGCGCGATCCCCCGATCGGTCGACGACGACCAGCGACGGCTGACCTGGTCCGTCGAGCGCGGTCGTGCTCGCGGGACGTGCACCCAGTGGATCGCCCTCGAAGGTGTACGTCTTCGAATCGCAGGCGTCGAGCACGCCATCGAGATTCTGGTCGTTCGTGTCGATCGGCGTCCCGACGAGACTCGCGATCGGCGCGGTCGAGGTCGCGACGACCGCACCGGGGAACTCGAGCGAAACGACGGCGGTCGCGCTCCGGGTCATCTCGAACACCGGAAAGACGCCGTGAACCGCGCCCGCCGACGCGCGCGCGCCGAGGACGGTCACCTCGGGGTCGCTGCAGGCCGCGAGGCCGATGCCGTCGCTCGCGCGAAACCGGATCGTGACGGGGTCGAGTGCCGCACCCGGAAAATCGGTGCCCTCGACGATGAAGTCGCCGCCCACACGGGGGTCGATGGCGGCCACGACCGAGAGCACCGCCGGCGCCGGCACGGGTGCCGGGCCTCCTCCCCCGCCGCCCCCACCACCACACGCCGATAGGACCGCCAGCGCCGAGGCCGAACCGATCCAGTGCCGCGCTCCACGCTCCGGACGATGGATGCGGGACGTGCTCATGCCGTGAATCTACTTCGGAGGCATGTGCGGCGCGTCCGACGGAGCGGGCACGGTGACGATCGGCGGCGGGCTCACGATTCGCTCGCGATCGGCCGCCCCTTCCGCCGCGGAGATCGTGAATACGCGCCCATCGCGGACTCCGAGCCCGAGCCACTGGTAGCAACCGTCCACCGCGGGAAACTCCTTCGAAGCCAGCCTCGGCCCGGCGATCGAGGACAACAGCGGAGCCCCGAGGAATCGGTCCGCGTCCGCAATCAGTTCGTCGGCCGAAACGTCCGACTCGTTGCCGGCGCGTGCCGCCCAGTGCCGCATGACGTCGTCGAGCGATCGCCGACCGCCCGACGTCCGCCGCACCTCGACGTCGAGCATCAGCGCGATCGCGGCCCCCGACCAATAGACGCGGAAATACGCGTGGTTCGAGCGCATGTCGGCGCTCTCCTTCGCGAGGACGGCGCCGGTTCCGGTCTTGCGCCCGCGCCCGAAGCCCTCCTCGATCAACTGCCACGAGCGGGCGGGCGGATGGAAGCGTGCCCGCGCGCGCAGCACCTCCTGGTAGTACGTGACGAAGCCCTCGGAGAGCCACGCGTCGGCGACGGCGATCGAGGGCATGGTCGTGTGAAGCAGTTCATGCAGCGCGACCCACTCCCCGACGAGGTCCTCGTCGGTCGCCACGTTCGCGAGATAGAGCAGGACGTGCGGACCGCCGCCATACCACGTGCTTCCGAACGAGACCGGATCGCCGCGTGTGCCGGGGACGGGAAGCACGTACACGCTCACCCTCGGCACCGGAAATCGGCCGTACAGCAGCGCGATCGCCTCGACGGCCGCACGGATCCAGCGACGGACGCCCTCGGCGGTCGCGCGGTGGGGTGCGGAGAGGGTCACGAGGTCGACCGTCGTTCCGGCGATCGAGAGCGACTCCTGCGCGAACCTCCCGAACACGGCGTGCCCGACCATGTTCCAGGTCGAACGATCGAAGCGGCAGCGCGTGGTCGTGGTCCCGGATTCATCGACCGTCGTGCCGACGACCGGCCAGGGCGACGTGAATCTGACCCCGGCCGGCGTGCGGACGACGGCCGTGAACCGCGCCCCCTCGGGCAGGAGGAGCGGGCGCAGGAGCCAGTCGCCGGTCTGGGTGACGAGGTCGCCCCCCACCCGCATCACGCCGTCGACCTGTTTCGCCAGGTCGAAGCCGTACGCGAGACCGGCCGCGGTGTCGAGCGACGCAATGCGCACGGCCAGCTGGTCGGCCTCCACCTCGACGTCGGCGCCGTCGGTCTCGCGAAACCGGATCGCGGTCAGCGGCCCCCCGTCGGCGAGCGCGAGGCGCAGCGGCTCGAAGTTCGAGAACGCGATCCGCACGTCGAGGCGCGACAAGTCGGCCGCGACGTCGATCGCGTACTCCCAACCCGGCGGCTCGCCGGTGATCGCGACCCGCGAGGGCCCGACGAGCGCGAGCCCGATGACGAGTGCACCCGAGCAGCGCCGGACGACCCTTGCGATCGAGGACGGCGTCACGCCGACCTACGAGTTGAACAGGAAATGGCAGACGTCGGCGTCGCGCATGACGTATGCCTTGCCTTCGGTGCGGAGCTTGCCCGCATCGCGAATGGCCTTCTCGGTCTTCAGCGTCTCGAGGTCCGCGACGCTGTACACCTCGGCGCGGATGAACCCCTTCTCGAAGTCGGTGTGGATGACGCCCGCCGCCTGCGGCGCCGTCGCCCCCTGCGGGATCGTCCATGCGCGAACTTCCTGCGGTCCCGCCGTGTAATAAGACTGGAGGCCCAGCAGCCGATAGGCCGCGCGGGCGAGCGCCGCGAGCGCGGGTTCCTTCATGCCGAGGCTCTCGAGCATCTCCTGCTTGTCGGCCGGAGACAACTCGCCGAGTTCGCTTTCGATCTTGGCGCAGACGGGGACGACTTCCATCCCCTCCTTCGCCGCACGCTCGCGCACCCGCTTGGCGAGGACGCCCTCTCCGAGCACGTCGTTCTCATCCACGTTCGCGACATAGAGGACCGGCTTCGCGGTCAGCATGCCGAGTGTCTTCATCATGCGTCGCTCCTCGGCGTCGAGGCCGACGAGCGTGCGTGCAGGATCGCCCTTTGCGAGGATCGGCAGCAGTTTGCCGAGCACCGCGGCGCGCAGGGCCGATTCCTTGTCGCCGCCGCGGGCCGCGCGCTCGGCCTTCGGATGCGCGGTCTCGACGCTCTGGAGGTCGGCGAGCGTCAGCTCCGTCTCGATCGTGTCGATGTCGCGGATCGGGTCGACCGAGTTCTCGACGTGGATGATCTGCTCGCCACCCGGGGGCGACTCGAAGCAGCGCACGACATGGAGGATCGCGTCGACTTCGCGGATGTGGGAGAGGAACTTGTTGCCGAGCCCCTCGCCCTCGGAGGCGCCGCGCACGATGCCCGCGATGTCGACGAGGCGGAGCGCGGCGGGAATCAGTTTCTTCGTCGGAATGTGCTTCGAGATGATCGCGAGGCGTTCGTCGGGAATACTGACGACGCCGACGTTGGGCTCGATCGTCGCGAACGGATAGTTGGCCGCGAGCGCGCCCGCCTGGGTGAGCGCGTTGAAGAGCGTGCTCTTGCCGACGTTTGGCAGTCCGACGATCCCGGCTTCCATGCGAACCTCGCCCGCGGATTTCGGGGCGGCCCGCGCGGGGGGAGAAGCCTATCGCGGACGCGGGTCCCGCCGCGTATTCCGGTCACACGGCTGCCGCGCATTCCGGTCGGACGGCTGCCGCCTGAGCAGCGCGTGCGTGATCCGAGCCCCCGCCGCGCGCGTATCATCTCGTGAGGCTTCATGCGCACCTCCCGCCACGTCTGCGTCGCCCGATCGCTCGTCATCCATTCGGTCGTCGGAGTCGGCGTACTCTTCGGATGCATCGCCCGCGCCGACACCCCGGAGTCCCCCGTCATGCCCGCCGCCACGCCGAGCGTCACCACGAAGGACGTCCCCGCGAAGCCGTCGATGGATCTCGACGCGCCGAAAGCGGTGGCCACGGCGACTTTCGCGCTCGGTTGATTCTGGGGGCCCGACTCCCGGTTCGGGAGTCTCGCGGGCGTCGTGCGCACTCGCGTCGGGTATGCCGGCGGCACGACGGAGAAGCCCACGTACCGCCGCCTCGGCGATCACACCGAGTCGTTCCAGGTCGACTTCGAACCGACGAAGATCTCGTTCGATGCGCTGCTTGCGATCTTCTGGGAGAGCCACGATCCGGCGGAGAAGGCTTGGTCCACCCAATACAAGGCCGTGCTGTTCGTCGGCGGCGACGAGCAGGCGAAGATCGCCGACGCGTCGCGCAAGTCGATCGCCTCGAAGTCGAAGGCTGCCGTCGCGACCGAGATTCTCCGGCTGACGACGTTCTGGCCGGCGGAGGACTACCACCAGAAGTACGCCTTGCGAGGCGATCCGGCGCTCTTCGCCGAATTTCACGCGATCTATCCGAGCGAAGCCGACCTCAGGGAGTCTCCGGCGGCCGCGCGAGTGAACGGGTACCTCGGAGGCAACGGGACTCGCAAGCAACTCGAGGCCGAGATCGACTCGCTCGGCCTGTCCGCCGCCGGGAAGTCGCGGCTGCGCGCCCAGGTTCGGGGCGACGGTGCGACCGGCGCGACCGGTTCATGTCCCGTCCGGTAGCCGTTCGATCGACGGACGAAGGGTTGGCATCGGGCCGGTGATGCTGCATCATCGTGGCGTCTGCGAGTGGAGGTCCGCTCGCCCCGGAGTTTCCCGATGATCGCCCGTCACACCGTCGCTGCGTGCTTCGCCGCCGCACTCGTTCTCGTCGGCCTGTCCGCCTGCGGCGGCGATACGCCCCCCGGCGGCGCGAGCGCACCGATCGACCCGCAATCGACGCCCGCCGCCGTCGCCGACGCGATTTTCGCCGCCGCGAAATCGGGCCAGTACGCGGGGCTGCCCGGCTTGATCGACACGAAGGACGCCGACGGCGACGCCAAGCAGATCGGCGCCGTCGGCTCGGCGAAGCCCAACGAGCAGAAGGAGTTCCAGACGTTCTTCGCGAAGGGAACGATCTCGGGTGAGGTCAAGATCGACGGCGACAAGGCGGCCGTGCCGATCCTCTTCGGCCCCGAGGGCAAGAAGCCCGAGACGTTCAACATGATTCGTCGCGACGGGAAGTGGTACCTGCAGAGTTTCTGATCCGTCCCGGCGCCGTTCATCCGAGCGATCGTCATTCGATGCGCCCGCCTCCGGCGCGGGTGGCGCGCAGTTCCGCCCGCTCGAGGTCGGCGGGGCGGCCGATGTCGATCCACTCGCTGTCGTCGGCATGGACGGGAACGATGCGCTCGCCAGCGGCCGCGAGTCGCAGGTAGGCGTCGACGATCGAGAACGCCCCGCGTTCGGACAAGAGTCCGAGAATGCGCGGATCGACGACGTGCACTCCGCTGAAGGGCGTTTCGCGAACGGGGCCGTCGGGAGGCCGCACGAGCGTGCGCAGCCTCTGTGCATCGTCGCTTCGGCCGACGAGGCCGCGCGTGTCGAAAAGCAGGCGACGAGACGACGCTCGATCCTTCACCGCGACGGCGGCGAGGGCGTGTTCGTCGGCGAGCGCGCGCGCGATCGGCAAGATCGGCAGATCGGTGAAGACGTCCACGTTGTGGAGGACGATCGGACGGTCGCCCCGGAAGTGGGCGCGTGCGGCGAACAGGCCGCCACCCGTCTCGAGCGGGGAAGGCGACTCGCGCGCGACGCGGACGTCCACGCCGAAGTGATCGCGAGCGGCGAGATGCGCGACCACGTCGTCGGCGAACGGGCAGACGTTTACGACGATGCGATCGACGCCCGCGTCGATCAGCCGGCGCGCGGTCCGCTCGAGCATCGAGACGCCGCCGACGGAAACCAACGATTTCGGCATCCGGTCGGTCAGCGGTCGCAATCGCGTCCCGAGCCCGGCGGCGAAGATCATCCCGTCCATGTCAGCGGGAATCCGTGATCGATTGGGGGACGGGAGGTGCGTCCGACGCCGGCGGCCTCGGCCAACGCGCGCGCTCGCGGTGCACGACGACGACGCGGACATCGGGTCGGTAGCCGCGCAGCGTCATGGCGAGTCGCTCGGCGAAGTAGACGGAGCGGTGCTGCCCGCCGGTGCAACCGAACTGGACGTCGAGCGATGTCCACTCGCGCTTCACGTACGTCGCCACCTGGGCCTCGACGAGGCCGAGCACCCGTTCGAAGAACGGATCGACGGCGGCCTCGCGATCGAGGAATCGCCGGACGTCGGAGTCGAGGCCGTTCAACGCCCGGAACGCATCGAGCAGGCCGGGGTTCTCGATTCCGCGGCAGTCGAAGACGAATCCGCCGCCGTTGCCCGAGGGGTCGTCGGGAAGTCCCTCCCGATAGGAGAAGCTCCCGACCCGGACCGTCAATCCGGTGGCGACGTTGGGCGCGACCGAGCGGAACGCGGGGGTCTGGCAGATGCGCTCGAGCACGGCGCGCAGTTCGGGAACATCGAGCGGAACGAAGCCGGTCGCGAGCAAGTGCTCGAGGTTCGCGACGGCGGGCGGGACGCTCTGGAGGAAGTGGGGCTTTCTCTCGAACCAACCGCGGTAGCCGTAGGCGCCCATCGCCTGAAGGATGCGGATCACGACGTAGCCGCGGAAGTGTTCCCGGAACCGGGCGTGGTCGACGGGGAGGTGCGTCGAAAGCGCCGCGAGGTAGTGGTCGAGGAGCGACTCGCGGACGTCGATCGGGATCGCGGCCTTCGCGTCGTAGAGGATCGAGGCAACGTCGTACTGGAGGGCCCCGCGGCGCCCGCCCTGGAAGTCGATGAACCAGGGATCGTGCCCGCGGAGCATCACATTGCGGGACTGGAAGTCACGGTACAAAAAGTGAGAGACGTCGGCGGTCAGCAGAAAGTCGACCAACCGCCCCATGTCGCGCTCGAGGCGGTCTTCGTTGAAGGGGACGTGAGCCAGTTTCAAGAAGTGGTACTTGAAGTAGTTCAGGTCCCACGTCATCGATTGGCGGTCGAACGCCGCGCGGGGATAGGCGACGGCGTAGTCGACGGCTCGCCCCCCCTCGACTTGAAATCGGGGGAGAACCTCGAGCACCCGACGATAGATCGGGAGCATGGTCGATGGGAATGCGCCGTGCGCCTTCGCGCGCTCGTCGGTCAGGGCCCGAAAGAGCGTCGTGTCACCCAGGTCTTCGACGAGATAGACGCCGGCCGCTTCGTCGGCGATCCACACCTCGGGGACCGGTAGCCCGATGCCGCGAAATGACGCCGAGAACGACAGGAACGCGCGATTTTCTTCGGAGTCGGGGCCGACGACGGCGATGGCGGTACGCCCGTCGGAGCCGCGCAACCGAGACATGCGCCTCGCCGACCCGTCGACGGCCAGCGGTGCGATCGACTCGACGTCGGTGCCGAATCGACGGCGGTAGAGGCGGCGAAAGACGTCGTGCATGGCTGCTCGCCCGCCTTGCCCTGGGAGCCTGTCGGAGCATCGGCGATCGGGATGCGCGCCTTCTACTCCCCCACCAGTCCCCGACGAACGAAGTTCCGGCGCGCGAGCATTGAACGCTCGCGCGCCGGAAGAGACGTCAACCGGGCGTCGTGTTCTCTACATGCCCCAGAGATTCGTCGTGTTGACGGGCTTGCCCTGGAGTTTCAGATAGTAGAAAAGCTGGCTCTTGTGCTGGCTCAGATGTCCGACCATCTCGAGCGCGTGCTGGCCGAGCGACTTCGGATGCTGCGGATCCCACGGCGCGGCGGCCATCGTCGTCGCGAGGCCCTGTTCGCCGATCTTGGCGATCGTGTCGAGGGCCACCTGCTTGTCGGCCGCCAGCTTCTTGCGAGCCTCGGCGACCGACTTCACGGCCGGCATGGACTCGGCGGCGAGCATTCCGAGTTCGGTCATCTTGGGTTCCTTTGCGCCCTTCTTCTTCGGAGCCTCCGGGGGATTCCAATTGCCGCTGTGAAACGCGGAAATGCACCACCCGCACGCGTTCGTCAGGTGATCGAGCACCTGCGCGGTCGTCATCCAGTTCTTGCCCTGCTTGGGCCTCCAGGCGAGGTCGTCCTTCTTGACGAGCTTCATGAGCCCGTCGGTCGCGCCGTACGTGGCGTTGATCTGCTGCGTGATGAGTTCGGTCCAGTTCATGGGGTGCCTTGAAAGAGGGGGGTCGAAGCGGGACGGATTCTATCCAGAACTATATACGAACAAAAGCCGAATTTCCAGCCTACCGGGGGGTCGGGCAGAGGTAGATGGGCGGCGTCTTCGGCGGGTTCTTCTCGAGGGCCTCGAGCGCGATCGAAACCGCCTTTTCGAGCTGCGCGTCCCGCCCGGCCACGAAGTCCTTCGGGATCTCCAGCACCTCGATGTCGGGTGGAACGCCGATGTTCTCGACGACCCAGTTGCCGTCCGTGTCCTGGATGCCGAAGGCCGCCGACGTCACGCTTCCCCCGTCCATCAGCTCGGGGTAGCCCGAGGTCCCGACGAGCCCGCCCCACGTGCGCACGCCGACGATCGTGCCGATGCCCAGTTGCCGGAACATCCACGGCATGGCATCGCCCCCGGAACCGGCGCGCTCGTTGATGATCATCACCTTCGGCCCCTCGAGCGTCCCGAACGGCGTGCGCCCGAGCCACGACGCGTCCCGCGTGCGCCAATAGCAGAGCACCTTGCGCGCCAGCACCGAGATGACGTAGTCGGCGATCTTCCCGCCGCCGTTGTAACGTTCGTCCAGGACGAGCCCCTGCTTGTCGAGTTGAGCGTAGAAGTCGCGGTCGAAGGCCGCGATGCCGGCCGAGCCGGTGTCGGGCATGTAGACGTACGCGAGCCTCCCCTTCGAGGCCTCGGTGACGTAGGCGCGATTCTTCTCGATCCAGTCGCGGCGACGCAACTCGCCGTCGCTGCCGACCGGTACGACCGTCACCTTGCGGGCGTCACTCCAGTCGGCCATGGTCGAGAGCCCGAGTTCCACCATGCGGTCGGCCGTCGCCTCGAACGCGGCGAAGATCTCGCGGTCGGCCTTGACGTCACGACCATCCACCGAGACGAGGTAGTCGCCCACCCGCGCGTCCACGCCCGGCTCGGTCAGCGGCGCGCGCAGCCCCGGATTCCAGTTCTGCCCGCGGAGAATCCGCGCGATGCGGAATCGGCCGTCGACTACCTCGAAGTCGGCACCCAGCAGCCCGATGCCGATCGACGAGGGCGTCGAGGGCATCTGACCGCCGCCGACGTACTCGTGTCCGCAGGAGAGTTCGCCGATCAATTCTCCGATGACGAGGTTCAGGTCGGCCCGATGCTGGACGTGCGCGAGGAACGGGCTCCAGCGCTCCCACATCGCGTTCCAATCGACGCCGTGCATCTTGGGGTCGTAGAAATAGTCGCGCTGGATGCGCCAGACCTCGCGCAGCGTCTCGCGCCACTCGACGTCCGGCTCGACGCGAACGCGCACGGCTTCGACGTCGCACTTCTTCTCGTTCTTGCCCTGTGCATCGGTGATCGACCACGACCCCGCCACGTTGACGAGGAGGTGCTTCCCGCCCGAGGTCGCGCGGACCGCCTGGACGCCCTTCAAGAGTTCCTTCGCCTTCCTTTCCTCGAAGTCGAACGACTTCAGGATCGCCGGACCGTCTTCCCCGCGTTCGAGGAAGAGCAGCGCATCCTTGACCGTCTCGAGGCCCACGTAGTTTCCGGTGGGAAGGGGGAGCGCCAGGATGCGCTGGTCGATGCCGTCCAGGTCGATCGACGGGCCCTTGTCGGCCTTGGCTGTCGCGTCGGACTTGCTCGCGGACTCGGGTCCCTCCGCCGAATCGTCGCCCTTGCCGGATTTGTCCGACTTGTCCGACTTGTCGTCGTTGCCGTCCTTCTCGTCTTTCGCGGGCTTCGAAGGCTTCTCGTCGTCTTTGTCTCCGGGCTTGTCCCCGGGTTTGTCTCCGGGTTTGTCTCCGGGTTTTTCCGTGTCCTTGCCGCCCGATCCGCGGACGGGTTTGTCGTCCGCCTCATCGCTCTTCGCGGCCAGCGGGTTCTTGGCGTCCTTCCTCAAGACCACGACGTAGATCGCCGACGTCGGACGCTTCGCCGTGTTCGCGCTCATGTCGAGGCCGAATTGCCGCGGGCCGACGTCGGTCGACGCCTTGAAGAAGAGGTACTTCCCGTCTCGGGAGAAAACGGGCGACCCGGCGTCGCCGATGGCATCAGTGACCCTCGTCACGTTCGCCGTCGCCACTTCGTACAGTTCGACGTGATCGAAGAGCGTGGCCGGATTCTTCTTCTCGTACGCGATCCACTTCGAGTCGGGCGACCACGAGGCCCCCGGGCCCCAGGTCCCGAGCGTGCCGGAGTTCTCGGCAACGGTGGTGACCGCGGCCGACTCGAGCGTCACGAACGCGATGCGATTCGCACGGTCCGTGAACAACACGTGTTTCCCGTCGGGACTCCATTGCGGATCGTGATAGAAGCCCGCCCCCTTCAATTCGTAGTCCTTGTGCGACTCGCGGCCCTTCTGATCGACCACGTGCAGTCGGTACTCCCCGCTGGCATCGGTCAGCCACGCGATCTTCTTGCCGTCGGGGCTCCAGACCGGGTCGCGATCGTTGGCGCCGGGCGAGTTCGAGAGATTGCGCGCGTCCCCGTGCTCGCGCGGCACGCTCACGATCTCGCCGCGCACCTCGAAGACGGCCCGCTGGCCCTGCGGCGAGGGCGAACCGGACCGGACGAAACCCTTCGCCGATTCCCAACGCGGCTGCCGCGCGAGCCCGTCGGTGCGGACGGTGATCCGGAGTCTCGTGTCGGTCTTCGTCGCCGGATCGAAGAGGTGGACGGCGCCGCCCTGCTCGAACGAAACCACACCCCCGCTCGCGTGGACGTTGCGGACGTCGAAATCCTGGTAGTCGGTCAGTTTCTCGACGTCGGCATCGCCGACCGTCCAACGATAGAGGTTCATCGTCCCCGCCCGATCGGAGGCGAAGTAGACCGTCGCGTCGAACCACGCGGGATACGAGTCGCTGCCCACGCCGTGGGGCACCGTCACGATGTCCTTCGTCGCCGGATCAAAGATCCAGATCGGCGTCGTCCGACCGCCGCGATAGCGCTTCCAGGTGCGGAACGCGTCCGGGTAGGGCGTGTAGGCGATCCGCCCGTCGCCCGCACCGATGACCGCATGGTGCGCCGTCGGGATCGGGAGCGCCTCGGGGACGCCACGGTCGATCGATACGAGAAAGAGGCGATCCACCGGCCGTCCGCTCTCGCGTGAACTCGCGAACAGGACACGCTTCCCGTCCGGGTGCCAGTTGACCATTCGGTCCGTGCCGGGGTGCCACGTCAGACGCCGGGGGAGGCCTCCGGCGACCGACATCACGTAGACGTCGGTGTTGCCTTCATATTGTCCGGTGAACGCAACGAGCGTTCCGTCCGGCGAGAGCCGCGGCGTCGCCTCCTGCCCGACGTGGCTCGTCAACCGCCGCGCGTCCCCGCCCGCGCGAGACGAGATCCAGAGATCATGCGCGTGGACGAACACGACGTCGGTCGCCGAGACCGACGGGTCCTGGAGAAGCAGCGTCTCCGACGCAGCGTCCTTGCTCGCCGTCGTCGGCTCCGCCGCGGCCGACTTCGCGGACGCAAGTCCCGTCGCCGATCCGATGGCCAACCAGGAGAGAACGCGAGAAACCTTCGTGCGCATCGGACGCCTCCGCGGACCGCGGGACCGGAAAGGGCGGCGACTCTACCCGTGGACGAATTCGGGAGCCTCTCTCGGGGCGGATCGAGCGCGTCTACGCCAGCATCCCCCACGACTGCAGCAGGTCGCCGTCCCGTGCCCATCTCTCCCCGATGTCGGTCCGGTACATCATGTTCGGGATCAGGATGTTCTTGACGCGCGAGTAGGCCTCCTTGCGTGCGTCGAGCATCGTGTTGGCCGTGCCGGTCACGACCAGCGAATAGCCCGACGCGCCCGAGAGCAGCCAGTCGCCGTTCTCGAAGCGCACCTCGCACGGATGAATGCCCTCGTTCATCTCGCGCCGCCAGAGGATGACGGCGTCCTCGGAGAAGCGCTGGAAGGCCTTCGGATCCTCGAACGGATACGGCGGCACCGCGATCACGACCCCGACCTGG
>JANNRO010000137.1:0-32082 GCA_031401505.1 Planctomycetia bacterium | reverse complement strand
GCCGGAACTGAACGTAAAGCGTTTGGGGGGACCACAGGGGGGACCACAACAGGGCGTTTCAGGGCCTATTCTTGACCCCAGAACGCGGGTCGGCCGCCGAATCCAGCCGGGTTCGGCGACCTCCGCACCCGGACTCCGCCGATGCCCCGCCGTCGTCCCTTCGGACACGTCTTCCGCCGCCGTCGGTCCTTCAAGGACGCGGACGGGACCGTCCGCTCAGAGTTTCGGCACGGCTACTACGTCCGATTTCGCGTGGCAGGTCGGGAAGTCACTCGATTCGCCGGTGCCGACTGGGACACCGCCATCGAGTACGCGCACCGATTGACCCGCGAAGGTGATCGCCAAGACCTGCTCGGTGAGCAGCCGCGATCCGACATCCGGTTCGAGGACTTCGCCGGGAAGTACCTCGCGTTCGCGAAGCAGAGCATGACGGAGGCGTCGTTCGACAGCCGGCGGCGGCTCGTCAACGGCGTCGTCGTCCCGTTCTTCAGGGACCGGCTGCTCGACGAGATCGCGGCACCCGACGTCCAGCGCTTCCTCGCGTCGCAGTCGGACGTCGCCGGAGCCACGCGCAACCGCGCGCTCACCGCGGTCCCCGCGATCTTCCGTCGCGCGATCGACCTCGGGATCGTCGCGAAGAATCCGGCCAAGGACGTGCGCCGGTCCAAGGAGTCGAGACTCGCGCTGAGCCACTCGTTGCCGCGCGCGCGGGCCGCCTCGACGAATCCTCCCCACAGGCGCTTTCCCAGGAAGTCATAGAAGGTCGAAGCGAAGTGCAGCGCCGTCTCGTCGTCGATCTTCCAGACCGTCCCAAGGACCTCGCCGGCCCCCGCGGATTGCATTGCATCCACCATCCCAATACATGTTCCGCCGCCGTCTTGCGATCGCAGCGCCGACTCGCACGCACTCAGGTATCGTCGCGGTCCTTGGAGGCACCATGCGCCGTACGGCCCTCGTCCTGTTGCTCGCCCTGCTTCCGCTCCACGTCGTCGCCGCGGACGACGCTCCCGCACAGGTCCCGTTCCCGAAAGAGGGGCTCGATGAACCGACCGTCGGGATCCCGGGAATGCCGCTGGAGCTGACCGACGGCAGCGGCGACCTGCGTCGGCGCAAGGCGACGCCGGCCAAGCTGAAGCTCGCGAGCTCCTTCGCGTGGGGCGTGGAGTTCGAGTACGTCTATGCGGACCCGGCCGTGGGAAAGCGGGCGGCCGAGGAGCAGCGGGTTCTCCGGATCCGTCTGACGGCGTTCTCTGCGGCAGGGACGGCCCACCAGCACTTCCACGCGCGGCTCGTCGAAATGACGCCGGAGGAGCACGAGGACAACGCACCTCCTCGCGTTTGGAACGACGCCCTCACCCGATCCTCGCTCCCAGGGCTCCTGTTCGAGGGCACCCGCCCCGGCGTCGTGTCGATCTCCGGGATCGTCCGGCACACCGTCGTCGGGGTGGGTTGGGAGCGAGCCGTCGGCGCGTCGAAAGAGGCCGACGAGAAGGCGCGGATCGAGGGGATGCGCACGCGGGTGAAGGCCACCACCGAGATCGTCGCTCGCCTCGTCCGGGAGGCGCCGTCAGCGGAGTCGAACGGCACGTTCGGCGTGACGCAGGTGTTCGTGGAATTTGTCGGAGTGGGGAAACGCCTCGCGATTTCGAAGTACCGGCTGACGGCGCGCGTCGCGGTCACGAAGGACAAGGAGTGGGTGCGGGCTATCCTCTGGGTGGAGAACGCGATCCTCTCGAACGACCGCCACGGTTGGACGTCCGGGTCGATCGACGCGGAGTTCTCGAACGACGGCGGTCCGACGGCCGTGCCAATCTTCGCCGTGGACGACGGGCCGGTGTTCCACCTCCTGCGCATCAACAAGTTCCGGGACCATCGGATGGGCTACGTCTGGCCGTGATCGCCGGAGGGCGTCTGGAGCGGTGACGTCCCTCGGCGGTGGAGGAAGCTGGCTCTCCTTGCTGCGTTCCGCCGTGCCGTCACGGATTGAAGGAACGCCTGGATGCGTTTCGAGGTCGGTGGACGATCACGTCGGACGGTGCTGGACACACGCGGCGGAAGAACCGCCGCAGTGACCGGCACACCGCCGCGTAAGATCGTCATCCGGAGCGCGCCCCGACCGATCGCCTGCTCGAGCGCCACGACGACACCTACGTCCGCTCTTCGGACGATCATCCACGGGACGTCCACCGCCCGGACGATCGCCGCCGCGGCTCTCGGCACCCGCCGCGGGACCGCTGTCGCCCATCGGTCGCCTGTCATCGCGCGGCCCGCCTTTACGGCAGCCTCGACAGCGGGGAACGGGAGGCGCAACTCGAGGCGATCGGGCTGCTCTGGATGATGGGGCGTGACGCGGCTGGTGCAACGGACACGCTCGAGAGATTGTGCAGTCGGCGTCAACCGAACGACGATGCGCTGCGTGAGAAGGCCGAAGCCCTGCTCGGGCAATTGAAAGCGAGAGGCCGCTGCGAGTGACGACGATGGAGCACTCCTTCGCAACGTGCGGGTGCGGGCCTTCGAAGCCGAGTTTCGATGGTCGAGATGCTCTGCGTCCGGCTGCTCACCGCTCGCCGTGGAGCGCTTGCGGCGCTGGGCTGCGCGACTCGGTCGCGATTCGGCCGTGCCGAGGTCGAAGAGTTCGCGCGGTGCACGACGAAGCGAGACGAAGAGTCGAGGCCGTCCGTAGGCACGCTCGCGGGCAAGGCGAGGGCGCAATCCGTCGTTGAGGAGGGAGCGACGAATCGCGGAGACCGAACGGCGTCCTCGACGACGATATGGGTAGTCTCGGGCGAATGGAACTCGTGATCCTCATCGGAATCCCAGCGACCGGAAAATCGACGTTTGCACGCGAGCGTTTCGGCGAGACCCACCTGCGCCTCAACCTCGACATGCTGGGGACGCGACGCCGGGAGGACATCCTGTTCGCCGCGTGCCTCGAAGCAAAACAGCCGATCGTGATCGACAATACCAACACGACTCGAGCCGAGCGGGCCCGGTACATCGGCGCCGCGAAGGCCGAACGTTTCCGGATCGTCGGGTACTACTTCTCGTCGAGGATCGCGGACGCGACGCACCGAAACTCCTCGAGACCGGAGGCGGCACGCGTTCCCGATGCGGCGATCCTCGGCATGGCGGGGCGACTCGAGGCGCCCCGAATCGACGAGGGCTTCGACGCGTTGAACTACGTGCGGATCGAGCCCGAGGGCTTCGTCGTGGAGGGCTGGCGCGATGAACTTTGATGAACTCGATGCGGTCATGCGCGTATTCGAGACGGCGCACGACCACTGTGTGATGCCGGGACTTCACATCGTCGTTCGGCTCGACGGGCGGTCGTTCACGCGGCTCACCAAGGAGATCCACCGTTTCGAGAGTCCCTTCGACGAGCGCGTGCGGGACTTGATGGTTGCCACGACGAAGCACCTCATGGGGTGCGGTTTCCGCGTGCTCTACGGTTTCACCCAGAGCGACGAGATCTCCCTGCTCCTCCACCGCGACGAGGATCTGTTCGGTCGAAAACTTCGAAAGCTCGAGTCGATCCTGGCGGGCGAGGCGAGCGCCTCGTTCTCGCTCGCGCTCGGTGCACACGCGGCCTTCGATGGCCGGGTGTCCCAATTGCCGAACGAAGTACGCGTCCGCGACTACTTCCGCTGGCGGCAGGAGGACGCTCACCGCAACGCGTTGAATGCACACTGCTACTGGGCGCTCAGGAGAGATGGCAAGACCGTCGCTCAGGCGACGACGGAGTCGCTCGGGATGAGCGTCGCTGAGAAGAACGAACTGCTCTTCCGCCATGGAGTCAATTACAACGACCTCCCGGCCTGGCAGAAGCGAGGCATCGGCCTGCACTGGGCGAGCGTCCAGAAAGAGGGCATCGATCCCCGGACCGGGTCGACCACGCAGACGACGCGGCGTCGCGTGCACGTCGAGCTCGAGTTGCCATTCGGCGACGCGTACGGGCCGTTCATCGACGCCCGACTGGCGGGCGAGGCGGGATGACGACGCCAGTCGGGTTTGGGGCCCGACCGACACGCCCCCCGAACCGGATTCCGCGAGTGGCGCGCTGCCGAGGAGGACGCCCGTCGGGGGGCGGCGATGAATGCAGATCGGCCGCGGGTGCGCGTGAGAGGCTGAACTTCGATCTTCAGGCGGCCGACGAGCACTGCATTCGTCAGGCGGGGGTCGTGAGTGCATATCGCACCCGGGGCTCCACTTCCGATCGATCGAATTCCTTTCAGTACGAAGAAATGCAGCCGAATCGGCGAGTTCTACGCAGCGAGAGCCTCCAACGCAGAAGTTGATCTCACATGACCGATGCGCGGTGGGAGATGACCCCGACCTTGAGGATTCGTGGGGGATGGAACAGTGAATTCTTCGGGTTGACTTCTCCGGCTGAGGGACGGGGCCGCGCTCCCGCGGAGTGCGTTGATGTAGTCCTGTTGGCGCCGGGCGAGGGCGTTGTCGGGCTGGCGAAATGCGCCCGGACGGCCGGCATCGGCCGGGCTTCGCCGCTGCGCCTGTCGCTTCGAACCGGATCCGGCATCGAAGGGGGGCACCCTACGCACACTCGGAGGCCCTCGATGCGCCCTAGCCTGAAGACTCTCTTCGTCATGACGGCGCTGCTTCTCGCCGCGTCTCTCGGGTCGGCGGTCGCTCCTCGACCGGCGGCCGCGGCGGATGTCGACGTCGATATCTCGGTTTTTTACACTTCGCTGGCGCCGTACGGCGAGTGGGTCCAACTCGACTCCTACGGGTGGTCGTGGGTCCCCGAGAACGTCGAGTACGACTGGCGTCCGTACACGTTGGGGCGGTGGGAGTGGGTCGAGCCCTATGGTTGGACGTGGGGTTCCGACGAGCCCTTCGGCTGGGCCACGTACCACTACGGGCGGTGGACCTATCTCGACGACTACGGCTGGGTGTGGGTGCCCGGCACGACGTGGGGGCCGGCGTGGGTCGCCTTTCGCTACGGAGACCCTTGGGTCGGTTGGGCGCCGCTTCCGCCCGGATCGAATTGGCGATTTGACGCCGCGTTCGAGGTCGCTGGCCTGAATCTCGACGTGAGCATCGGGAGTTTTGCCTGGAGTTTCGTACCCCTGCGCTACTTCGCCGAGCCCGACCTTCGATCGCGCGTCTTCGTCACGGCGTACAGCCCGTACTTCGTGGAGCGCACACGGTGGTCCACTCGGTACGCGGCGATCGATGGCGGGTATGCCAACTTCGGAGTCGACCTCGTGATCGTCGAGAAGGCACGCGGATCCGCGGTCACGCGACATCGCCTCCGGGAGGCGGCGGTTTTGGGCTCCGGCGCGCGCGTCTCGGGGGGTGAGGTGGTCCTCTATCGGCCGCGCATTGCGGCCAAGGCGCCGACGCACGCGCCCGTGCCGAGGGCCCGCGGCGACGACGGGAAGGGCGGCGACTCTGAGGCATGGATCACGTCGCGCCGCGGTGCGCTGCAGGCCCGACTCGAGGCCCAGAGGAAGGCGCTCGAGGACACGCAAGACGACGGCGGTTTCCGGGGCGCCGACCCCGCGAAGCCGGGCGTTGCGCCCGACGAGGAATCGGCGAAGCGACGCGCGGCCGGATTGAAGGCCCTCGAAGTCGAGAGGCAGCGACTCGAGAACCTGCTGGAGCGACAGCGCAAGCGACGCGAGAAGGACCGACCCCAGCCGACGATCCAGCCGACGCCAAAGCCGGATTCGAAGGCTCCCCCTGCACCGCCGCCCGCACCTCCGATTCCGCCTGCTCCTCCCGGGATGGGCGACGACGGCCACGGCATGGACGACGGGAAGCACGATGGCAAGGACGACGGCAAGGGCAAGAAGGACGAAAAAGAGCACGGCATGAAGTAGTTCGGAGCCTGAGCGCGACGGAGTCGTCTGCATCCACGTCCCGGACTCTCCACCAAAGCGGGGGAACTAGAGGATCGCGGCAGTCGACAGCAGCCGCGCACGTCTCACGGCCCTCGATGCTGCCCGGCACGGCCCCGACGTGCCGTTTCCGTACCGGATGCACGGGCGAGACAACGTGCGGCGGTCGTGGCCGCCGCTCCGAGCGGGGTTCGCTGCCACGCGCGGCGAGGGAGGTGCTGGAATTCGCTCAGCGCGCGCGTGGGTTGGCGGAGTTTGGTGGTCGCGCCGCACCCTCGGCGCCGATACCATCCTTCGCGCTTTGCGGCCGTCTCCCGGGCCCGGCACGAAACACGGAGGCCTGAGCGCCGCCAGGCGAGAGGATGTTCATCATGCGCATTTCGAAGAGCCAGATTCCCGCCAAGATCAACGTCCCCGGCGCTATCGCCCGCCAAGCCACCGATTTCGGTGACGCGACCGGCTACGGGAAAATGGGAGCCGAGTACTTCTCGCTCGGGGCCGGCACGGACATCGCGCCGCTGCTGAAGGGCCTCAAGAACGACGGATGTCATGCGCCGCATTGGGGGTACATGATCTCCGGTGAACTCGTCGTCACCTACACCGATGGCACGGTGGACACCTGCAAGGGGAACGACCTGTTCTACTGGCCGCCCGGCCACAGTGTTCGGGTCGTCAAGGACTCCGAAGTCATCCTGTTCAGCCCGCAACGCGAGCACACCGAGGTGATGAACCACATGCTCAAGGCGATGAAGGGCTGAGACTGCCGGAGCCCGTCGCGGCGCCGTGCGGGATCCGACGTCACGTCGGACTTCGAGTCAACTCGACGACCGTGATCTCCGCCCGACTCGCGAGTCGCATCGGCGGTCCCCAGAATCCGGTGCCCCGGCTCACGTAGAGCCACGTGTTTCCGAAGCGATGGAGTCCGCCGACGGCGGGCTGCGTCAGCCGAACGAGGAGCCCGAACGGGAAAATCTGCCCGCCGTGCGTGTGGCCCGAGAGCACGAGATCGACCCCCAACCGCCGAGCGTCGTGAACCTGCTTGGGCTGGTGCGCGAGGAGCACGACCGTTCGATTCGGGTCGCGGCCCGCCAGTGCTCGGTCGGGGTCGGTGCCGTGACCCGGCCAACGCGAGGCACTTGCATCGTCGACGCCGGCGAGGTCGATCGTCGCGCCATCACGTTCGATCGAAACCCGTTCGTTGCGCAACACGCGCACGCCGAGCGTCGGCAGGTGCGCGAGCCATTGCTCGACGCCGAAGTAGTACTCGTGGTTGCCGGTGGTGAGGTAGGTGCCGTGGCGCGCGTAAAGCCGAGCCATCGGCTCCACCGCATCTCGGAGCGTCGAGACGTCGCCATCGACGAGATCTCCCGTGATCGCGACGACGTCGGGCGCGAGCGCGTTCGTGCGATCCACCAGATCCTCGACGAATGCGCGTCGAAGCAGCGGGCCGACGTGGACATCGGACCACTGGACGATCCGAAAGCCCTCGAACGCGGGGGGAAGTCGCTCGATCGGAACACGGACGTTCACGACTTCGGGACGACGCGACCCTTCGGCGATGGCGACCACCGACAAGGACGCGGTGCCGGCACCGGCAACTCCGGCCAACGTGCGGGCGAGAAATCGTCGACGATCGACGTCGATGTCCGCGGGACGCCGCCGCTGCGCGAGCCACGCGACGCCGCGTCCCGCGTCGATGGTCCCGAGGATCGAAGCGAGCAGAAAGACGACGCCCGCCCAGGTCGCGCCCACGAGGACGAACACGCGGGCGGTTTGCGTTCCCGCCCAATGCGGGGCCGAGAACCCGACGGGAATCAGGATCGCGAGCACGAGCAACGCCACCGTCGCGCCGCGCCGGACTCGAAGAGGCCAGCGCGGTGCGCGCACGAATCGTCGCCAGACGTAGAGGTGGAGAGCCGCGACGAGGCCGACGACGACGAGGAGGAGCACCATGGGTGGTGAGACCTTACCCGTGGCCGCGGGCCGCCCGCCCGAGAGGTCGACTCGCTATTGGTCGTACGAGTAGTAGAAGTCCCATCGATCGAGGTAGGGACCCGCGTCGAAGGGACCCATGCCGCTCTTCAAGTAGAAGGTGATGCGGAACTGAACGAACTGTCGGCCGTTGAGGGCGCCGAAGCCGATGCCCGCGCTGTCCGACGGCGCGGGAACGTCCGCCGGGGGCGGCAATCCGAGCGTCCACGTCGGGAAGGTTTCCGCGCCCGAGTCCTTGAAGTACCCGATCGCCCGCCAACCGGTACCGACCGAACTCGCGGTTCCGTCCGGGAGGGCGGCGAAGCCCTGGACCTCGAGGAGGATGCCCGTCTTGCCGACGCCCCGACTTGCGATCAGCGGAATGCCCGCCGCGAAATCGACGCGCGGCGTTCCCGGCGCCGCGACCGGCGTACCCGCGTACGTCTGATCCGGCGCGATGAATTGGGGCGATACGGGGCCCGTGTCGATCAGGCTCGAGATCACGACCGGCTGGAGTCCGCCGCCTTGGAATCGCGTTGCGTCGAACGGACCTCGGTAGAACCCGGCGGGAGCGCCCTCGCCCGGGATCAGGGTCGCGGAGCCGATGCCGGCGATGACCGAGTCGCTGTCCTCGATCGCGATCCGGCCCAGACCACCTGCGCCACCCGGATTGGCGACGTTGAAGCCGGCGAGAAAGGGGGTGCTCCCACCGAGCCCGCCGGCCGTCGTCAAGACCGTCGTCGGGCCGAGGGTGACGTGCTTGGGACTCAGGATGCGGATGCCGCCGCCCGAGCCTCCTCCTCCTCCGCCGCCGCCACCATAAAAGGCAAAGGCGGGACCGCTGATGATCGTGGCAGACAAAGGACCTCCTCGGCTGCCCGCCGCGTCGACGGTGCCGAGGATCGTGATGTTGGACGACGACGTCAGATCGACGAACCCGCCGCCGGCGCCGCCCGAGCCACCCGTTCCCGCGACGTTCTGACTCGCCCACACGGCCGGGCCGCCGCCACCGCCGCCACTGCCTGTCTCGGCCGTGCGCATGCGGCCCGTCGGATCGCCGGTCGTCGTACCGCCCACGCCATCGACGAACGCATCCATCAGCGTCGGGGCGAGTGCGCCCGCGCCGATCAGGTTGGTTCCCGTGCCGCCCGGCGTTGCGTGTCCGCCACCCCCGGCGCCGGGAGCCATCCGATTGGCCTGGCCGAGGTTGGCGTTGCCGACGAACTGGCCGACCGAACCGCGACCCTGACCTTGGCGCGTGGGGGAGGCGCTGCCGCCGACGCCGGGGGTGAGGTAGGCGTCGATCGAACCGAGACCCGCCGTGCCGTTTTGTCCGTAAATCGCAGGGGAAACGACGGTCCCGGTGCTCGCCGTCCCGCCGTCGCCGCCGCCCGCGACGCCGCTGCCACCGGCCGGGGGGGCCGTCGTCGTCACGACGCCCGAGGTGCCCGCGCTGTTCGGGGCTCCTCCCGAATTGTCGCCGCGGGCGAGGAGCCTGCCCGTCGCCTCGATGTGGATGTCTCCGCTGACGAGGAGGATCGCCGCGTTGACGCCGACGATCCGCACGGTCACGCCGTTGCGGATGCGGAACGTGCGGAACTCGAAGACGACGGCCGTCGAGCCGTCGGTCGAGTTCCGGCACGTATTGCGCGTCGCGCCGGTGTGGAGCGTCACGTCGGCCGTCGGGTCGAAGTCGTCCGGACTCCCGTCGTTGGCCTGCGAGCCCGCGCTCGTGCATCCGACGGGACCGCTCGCGCTCGTGGGGCCCGTCAACGAGAGGAGGTTAGTCCCGTTGTCGCCGTCACCGGCGAAGAGGAGCCATCCCTGCGCCCGGCCGGGGGAACGAAGGGAATTGACGTCGCCCGTCGAGACGTTCGGGTCGGAGGGGAAATCGGTCGCGAAATCGAACGTCCTGCGGCTGACTTGGAGCGGGCGATTCTCGGTCACGAACGAGATCGCCTTCGGCACCATCGCGTTGCCGCCGAAGTCCTGGACGTTGTTCGTCACCTGGACGACGAGCAGCGCGTTGTCCGGGAATTCGCCGAAGACGGGAGTCAGGATCAGCTTCGTCGTCAGCTGGTCCTGCGACAGCGAGAACGTCGCGCGTACGCGCCTTGCGGGTGTCGTCGCGTTGCCGCTGCCCCAGGTCGTCGGAGTGCTCGGCGTCTGGTCCGCGTGCGGGACGAATCCGAACGTTAGGTCGCCGGTCGCGTACTGATGGAAGAGCACGGTGTTCTCGCTCACGGTGCACGGGTTGACGTTCTCACTGAAGGTCAGGACGACCCGGTTTCCCTGTTGAACCTGAACGTCGGCCGAGATCGCGAACGGGGCCTGCGGATAGGCTTCGTCGACCGGCGAACTGGCGACCAACGTCGGTGCCGTGCCCGGAACCTGGTCCTCGAAGAGTTGCGGGTCGGTGATCCGGCGCGTGTGGAAGAGGGCGTTGATCGTCGATTGGAGCGGGTCGCCCGCGAGGTCTCGGATCGCGAAACCCTCCGGCGATCCGACCAGCGTGACGCGGTAGTCGATGTCGGGTTGGAAGCCGCCGTCGGAGAGATCGCAGAGGCTCGCGAGCTTCGGCTCGAAGCGGACCGTCGAGCCCTCGATGATGTACGTGCCGAACACCTGCGAGCCGAAGAGGGCGCCCGAGCGCACCTGGATCGAGTCGGGATTGACCGACCTCGGATCGATCGGACCGCTGAAGCGGAACTCGAGCGTTCGGTTGAGCGGCACGTTGTCCTGTCCCGCCTGGAGAAAGTCGACGAGGACGACGCCGCGCAGCGTCTCTCCGGTACTCGAACCTCCTCCTCCGCCGCACGCGACGCCGCCGAGGGTCATCCCGATGACGACGTGTCCGGCCAAGACACGCGCGAGTGCACGTCGGGCCATTGGTCTGGCGGATGGGGACAGAGTGTCGGACAGAGTGCCGGACAGAAACATGGAATCTCCGATGAGAAGGCCTTGAACCACCTGCCCGGGGCGGCCTTCACGCGCCATAGGGCAAGGCCCAAGCCAAACGCACCATCACGCTTCGTCCGACGCAACTCGTCACAACTCAATGAGATACGCCGCACGGGTACGCCGTCGAACAGGCGCCGTGCGTCGCCGCCGACGCGCGATGGAGCGGAACCGCACGAACGAGCGGCTCGACCCACACGTCTTCCATCGAGAGAACGCACGCTGCACAATTTTCATTCCCATCGTGTTCGATGCACGTCGTCGCACCGCGTGCGCCCGGACGTTGACGCTCGCGTCCGGCCTACGCGCACCGGTAGCGACCGACGGCGAGGTCGTGCGTGCGCCAACGGGTTGCGGTCCTGTTCGTCGGGTCTCTTCGGGGATCGCCCATCGCCTACAGGAGCCTCTCCGCGTGCGGGAGGGTCGAGAGTCGCCGCACGGTCGTCGCGGGCGATCCGAAGGTGCGATACAGTCCGAGTCGATTGACACGCCCTTGGAGTCGAATTTGAAGGGTTGGCTCGTCGCGCTCGCGGCTCTCGGAATCGTCGTGTTCGGGCGCCCCGGGATCGCGGGCGATGCCCCGGCGTCGGGCGTCGGCGTCGTGACCGTCGTCGGGCCCGACCAACGCCCGGTACAGGGCGCGTCCGTGCGACTGCGTTCGTCGAACGCACCCCCGGACTACGCGTCGAGGGGACGCCGCACCGGGACGGATGGAACCGTCACGTTCGAGGGCCTCGACGGCGACGTAGAGCATGCGGTCACCGTGACTCCGCCGCATGCCGACGAGGGGCTCGCCGAGCAGGACCTCCACGGTTGGCTGCCGCGTGCCGGATTGCGCGTCACGCTCGCGCGCGGGTGGACCGTCCGGGGCGTCACGATCGACGACACCGGAAAGCCCCGTCGAGCCATCGTTCGTATTCGCGACCGCGAACCGTTCTCCGGGATGTCGATCCCGACGGGGGAACTCGGTGAATTCGAGTTCCGACACCGGCCGGCCGGAGCGGTCGAGGTCCTCGCGACCCCGTACCGAGGTGAGGTTTGGATCCACGACGAAGTTCCCGACGACACGGCGTGGACCGAGGTCGCTTCGGATGCAGGGCCCCTCCGACTCCCGATCACGAACATCCCCGCACCGACCGTCGTCGAGGTCTCGATCACAGGACCCGGTGGCGCGATTCCGGAACTCGTCCGCCTCGAGACTACGTCGGGCCGGACGTGGCGCACCCGGGACGTGCGACGAGGTCGCACGACGCTCACGGTGACCTTCGGCGACGAAATCCATCTTCGCGCGATCGGCGCGGTCGCGGCCGACGGTTCGAAACTCGACTGGGCGCCGACGCGGGCCCGTCCAACGCTCGGCGAAGCGCGACTGCGCATCGAAATGCCAGTGGGACGATCCGTTGTGGGGCGCGTCGTCGACGAGAACGGAATGGGAGTGAGCGGTGTCGTCGTGTTCGCGAAGGACTCGGAACCGATTTTCTCCAAGCTGTTGTCCGACGCGGTCTCGTCCGGGGACGGTCGATTCCGGCTTCCTAGCCTCGGCGACGAAGAGGTGGCGATCGCCACGCACGCGTCGGCGGGGTTCGCACCGGCGAAACGATTGCTGGCTGCACCCGGAAGCAACGACATCGTCATCGTCGTTCGACGCGCGATCGCGTCCCGAATTCGGATCGTCGACTCGGCCGGCGTCGCCGTGGCCGATGCCCAGGTCTCGGTGATGGAGAAGACGGAGTCACCCGGGAAACTCGTCGGTTCCGGCCCCGCGAACCGAACCGCACTCGACGGCTCCACCGAACTCCCGCCGATGGACCCGACCGTTCATCGACAGCTCGTCATTCGGCCTCCCGCTGGCCGCGACGATCTCGCGCCACTCGAAATCGATGCATGGGTGCCCCAGTCCGGGGACATCACCCTGCCCCGAGGCTACGTCGCAACCCTTCGCGTCCTCGACGAGGAGGATCGGCCGGTGGAGGCCGACGTTGCTCGCTGGACGCCTCCGCGTGACGGGGCGTTCGACGAAGGAAGCTTTTCCACCGTCGAGCCGATCAACTCGGCTGGGGTCGTCCGGGTACGTGAACTCCCGATCGGTCGGAACTTCTTCCGGGCCCGGCCGAACTCCTCGACGGGCGTCTTCCCCTCGGGCTCCGCGTGGACCCTCGTGGACGACCGTCAGCCCGACGTCGTGCTTCGGATTCCGAAGCGTGGAAAGCCCATGCGAATTCGGACGGATCGAGGCGCCGTCGACGGATTGGTCGGGACGATCTACGCAGACATGGGTGGACCCGCGTTCGATTTTTCGTTCTTGTTCCATGGGTCCCTCGGACGTCCGAACCTCTCCGAACGCGGAACCCCGCCCGTGTCGATCGTGATCGAGCCATCGACCACCCGACTCCTCGAATTCTCGAAGACCGGTACCGCGGCGCTCCCGGCCGTGGCTCGCGGCACGTTTTCGATTCTTGTCATGCTCCCGAGTGGGACGAAGCCGCTCGTCGGACGCATCGACCTCGCGTCGTTCGACGGAGCCGACGTCGTCATCCCCCTGGTCGCGCCGGCGGACCTCCGAATCGTCGTTGCCGCGGACGGACCCATCGAGGATCTCTCCGGCAGACTCGAGGTCGCCGGACAATTCGTCGCTTCGGTCAAACGGGTCGAAGACAGCGTTCTACTCGGCGAGGGTCTGCCCCCCGGTCGCGATCAGCTTCGAGTCACGGCGGAGGTCGGTGGCCGTCCGATGGGGGCCGTTGCCGCGGTGGAAACCGGCGCCGTTGCCCACGTCACCCTCGTCGAGGATCGTTCCCCGAATCGCTGACCTCGAGTCGATTCGGTGGGTACCGAACGGCGGACACGCGCCCAATCGTGCCGAACGAGCGGCCGACGGGCCCGAGCCCGGATCGAGATGGTATAACTTTGTTGCGAATGCGCGCCCGCCCTTCGACCCCCCGACGAAACTCGCCCGGATTCCGGGTGATTGCCTTGTTTTCGGCGCTGCTCTTCGCGCTAGTCGGATTTGCCGCCCGTGCACATGGGCCGGCCGATCACTCCGCGTGCGAGGCCTGCCATCTCCACGGCAGCGACGAACTCGGCCGGGATCACGGGCAACCGTCGGACGCCGGTCCCGTGCACGATTCGGATTCCGACCCGGAATCCGACCGCGACGGCGGCGACGGATGCTCGCTTTGTCACGTGCTCGCATCCCCCGGGGTTCCCCTCTCCCTCCCCGCGCCCCTCCCTCTCCCCGACGCCGTCCTTGTCGCTCGCAGCCCCGCGCCGACGGTCGTCGAGTCCAACGAAGTTCTCCTCCTCGGATTGGCCCGCGGGCCCCCGGACGTCGCGCGGTTCCAGCCCCGCGCGCGAGAGGGCAGGTAGTGCCCTCCGTCCCATTCGGAACCGGCTCGTAGCCGTCGGCGCGCGGACCCCGCCCGTTCGTGAAATCGATCCGAGGAGCGTTCCATGTGTCCCGTCCGCGCGCGCGGCGCGCCGCCATTGGCGTACGTCATTCCGAGTCGGTGCTTCGTGATTCCCGTCCTGGCCGCGTTGTCGGCCTTGGCCCTCGCACCGTCGGCCCGCGCCGACGAGGCCGCCGTTCTGGAAGAGTTGCAGAAGTTGCGGGCCGAATTGGACGCCGAGCGCAAAGCCCGCGCCGACGACCGGGCCGCCTTCGAGCGTCGGCTGGTGGCCGTCGAGCGATCGAGCGGAGGCTCTCCGACCGACGACGAGATCTCGCAGAAGGTCGCCTCCTATCTCGAGGAGCGCGAACTGTTCGATGCGGAACCGAGAAACTCCGTCATTCCGGGAGCCGGGAGCGTGCTCGACGTGTCCGTGATCCTCGACGTGACGTTCGGTGGATCGACCGCGACCGACGCGGCGCTCGGCTACATCAATCTCGGTGATCACGACCCCCGCGTGCGCGGGGCGAACGTCCGCAACGAGGAGGTGATCGTCACGGCCGACGTCGACCCGTACTTCCACGGCGAACTCGACGTGGTCTACAAGATCGACGAGGAGGGGGAGAGCACGTTCGAACTCGAAGAGGCCTTCGTCGTGACGACGTCGTTGCCGCAGAATCTCCAGCTGAAGCTGGGACAGTTCTTCACCGAGTTCGGCCGGACCAATCCGACGCACCCGCACACCTGGGAGTTCCTGAACCAACCTGTGATCCTCGGTCGGGTCTTCGGCGGCGACGGCTGGCGAGGACAGGGGGCGCGGCTCTCGTGGCTCGCGCCGAGCCGGTGTGTCCCGATCCGGGTGCTCGCCGGGTTCCAGAACGCGCGAGGCGAGACGCAGGCCGCCTTCCTCGGCGAAGAGGGCGAGGAGATCGGTGAGCACGAGCGACAGTTCCGCGACGTTGCGAACCTCACCGATCTCTCCTGGCATGCGCGCGTCGAGGCGAGCCGGGAGTTCACCCGGTGCGACCCGTGTCAATGGTCGAAGACCGTGCTGGCCGGCGCGTCGCTCGGACTCGGGCCGAATTCGACCGGACCGGAAGGGTTCACGCGCGTCTTTGGTGCCGACCTGACCGTCAAGTGGCGGCGGAATACGAGCGATGCCGGCTGGCCCTTCGTCCACTGGATGACCGAGGCGGTCCTGCGCGACTACCACGCGGACGACCAGACTCGCACGATCGACGACGGACTCGGCGGCACGATCGACGTGCCGATCGCAAGCCGCGTCTACCAGGACTCGGGCTTCTACACGCAGGTCGTCTGGGGTTTCTGCCGGCCCTGGACGATCGGCGCGCGCTACGACCAGGCGACCAGCGACGGGAGCTTCGACGGCGATCATCGGCGCGTGAGCGTCGCGCTCACCTACTACCCGAGCGAGTTCAGCCGCATCCGGCTCGAAGGCAACTACGACGACGTCGACGGGCTGTCGTCGCGGGTCGGCGGCGGCGGTGACGATCAAGTGAGCCTCTGGCTCAATTTCGATTTCGCCCTCGGCAAGCACGGCAGCCACGGGTTCTGAGGACCGACGAAAGGAGACCCATCATGAAGCGACGACCCGTTCTCGTAGCGTCAACCCTCGCGGTGCTCGCGATCTTCGGCGACGGGTCCTCGGCGGCCCGTGCCGCCGACGGCCCCGTTCGCGTCCTCTCGACCACGACCGATCTCGCCGACATCGCGCGCTCCGTCGGAGGAACGCTCGTCACGGTCGAGAGTTTGTGTCGCGGTCCCGAGGATCCGCACTTCCTCGACGCCCGCCCGTCGTTCATCCAGCTGGCCAATCGCGCGGAGCTCCTGATCGTCAACGGGATGGACCTCGAGGTCGGGTATCTGCCTCTCCTGCTCCGCGACGGGAGCAATCCGAAGATCCGCCCCGGAAGTTCCGGGTATCTCGATGCAAGCGTTCGAATCAAGAAGCTCGAGGTTCCGTCCGGCGGCATTTCGCGCGCACAGGGTGACGTCCACCCGGGAGGCAATCCGCACTACCTGCTCGACCCCGCCAATGCGGGCGTCGTGGCGGAGGACGTCGCGGAGGCGCTCGCGGCGCTGCGTCCGGCCTCGGCGCAGGCGTTTCGCGACGGCGCGAAGGCCCTGCGGCTGGCGCTCACCGATCTGCTCCTCGGCCCGATTCCCGGAGGGGACCCGAAGGGCCGACGCTCGGGGGGTCTCGTCGAGCGCTTCAAGGCGCACAAAGGCGCGAGTCTCGTGGCGTACCACGAGAACATGATCTACCTCGCCCGACGGTTCGGGCTCGAGGTCCTCGGGACGCTCGAACCCAAGCCCGGCATCTCACCGACGGCGGCCCATCTGGCGACGCTCTCCGAACGTGCCCGGGCAGCGAAGGTGAAGGCCGTCGTCTACAACGTCTTCCAGTCCGGCGGTCAGGCCTCGGCGTTCGCCCAGGGCATCGGGGCGACGGCGGTGTTGATCGCGCATCAGCCGGGCGCCGTCGGTGACGCACCCGACCTGCTCTCGACCTACCGTCGCAACGCCGAAGCCCTGCTCGCGGCGCTCACGGGCAGCGGGGCCGCGCGGTGAACGCACCCGTCGCGCCGCATCTGCGCGAAGGCGCGCCTTGGGTCCGAGGCATCGGGCTCACCTTGCGCGCGGGGGGGCGCACCCTGTTCGAGGGTCTCGATCTCGCGGTGTCGCCCGGAGAATTGGTCGTGCTGACCGGTCCCAACGGTTCGGGCAAGAGCACGCTGCTCCGCACGCTGCTCGGGCTCGAACGGCCGGCCTTCGGCCGCGTCGAGCGCATCGAGGGCGTACGGATCGGCTACGTACCGCAACTCGATCCCGGCGATGCCGGGCTGCCGTTTCCCGCGTCGTCGATCGTCGCGCAGGGCCTGGAGGGCGCGAACTCGTCGTTCGGATGGTGGGGGGGCGCGGGGGGGAGGGCGGGGCGCCGCGCGGTGATCGCGGAGGCGCTCACGCGTGTCGGCTATCGCGCTCCCCCTTCGCGTCGATACACGCGCCTTTCGGGGGGCGAGCGTCGCCGGGTGCTGCTGGCCCGTGCGCTGGTCGGATCGCCCGACCTGCTCGCGCTCGACGAGCCGACCGCGGGCGTCGATGCAGCGGGCGAAGGCGAAGTGCTCGAGCTGATCGTCGGCCTGAACCGGGAGCGCGGAACGTCGATCATCTGGGTCGCGCACGGAATTCAAAGGCTCGAGGCCTCGGCCCATCGCGTGATCGACCTCGGAGCGAGCCGATGAGCTCGATCATCGACGCCGTCCGGGCCGCCTTCGAACTGGTTCCGCGCGCCATGATCGGCGGCGCGCTCGCGGGCGCGGCCTGCGGCGCCGTCGGGACGCTCTTGCGCTGGCGTCGGCTCGTGTGGGCCGGATTCGCGGTTCCCGAGGCCGCGACCGTCGGCACGGCGGCGGCGCTCGGCATGTCGACCCTCGCCGCGTCGTTCGGCCTCGATCCGTCGGCGCTGCCCGCGGTCTTCCAGGACCCGCACGGATCGCACGCGCAGCACGTCGAGCTGGGCGGGTCGCTCTGGATCTCGCATGGCGATCTGCTTTCGCTGGTGGCGGCGGCGCTCGCCGTCCTCTGGCTGGTGCCGATCGGCCGCCGTGCTTCGGTGGGGGGCGAGCGAGCGGCGGCGGCGTGCTTCCTGCTGGCGACGACCGCGGTCGTGCTGCTCGTCTCGCAGAGCGCGCACGGAACCGAAGAGATCAAGCAGCTGGCCGTCGGGCGGACGCTGATGTTCCTGTCGCCGGGCGACGAGCGGATGCTCCGCATCGCGATGCCTCTCGTCGTGGCGTGTTCGTGGCTGCTCTCGTCGGGCGTCGCCGCGCTCTCCTTCGATCGCGATCACGCGCGCGCGACGGGACGCGGGGTGCACCGTAGCGAGGCGGCGTTCGCAATCGTGTTCCTGTTCCTCTGCGCGATCCTCGCGGCGCGCACGGGCCCCGCGTTTCTGTTCGCCTATCTGACGCTGCCCGCCGCCGGCGCCGAGCGACTCGCGGCGCGACCGTTCCCGACGATCGTCTTGGCGACGGTCCTCGGTGCGCTCGGCAGCGTCGTCGGCGCGGCGGCCGCCGTCCGATGGGACCTGCCCTTCGCGACGGCCTCGACGGCGGGCGTGCTCGGGGTCGCGGGGGCCAGCATCGCCCTGGCGGCGCTCCTCGCCCTCATTTCTCCTTCGGCGTCTCGTGGAAGGTTTCGAGGAACTTGTCCATCTCCGGGTCCCGGTCGAGGTTCCCTCCGGTCTGGAGAACCACGACGTTGAACACGTACATGGGCCACAGCTCGCTTCGCCAGTACCACTCGCGCACGCGAAACTCGTCCTTCAAGTCGTCCTTGCCCCGCACTTCGAACCCGCGCGTGCCGGCGATCGACTTCGACAGCCGACCGATGGTCGGCGAGATCTTCTTCACCCTCGCGACTTGCGCCCTCCAATCGTTCATCGAACGTTTCAGGCGCGCCCCGATGTTGTCGCCTCCGACGACCTTCCCCTCTTCGTCGACGTAATCCGTCGAGGTCTTGTACTTCCAGACGGTGACCGTGGCTCCGGGACCGTGATCGCCGATGCGCCCGAGGCTCCACTCCTCCTGATCGCCGTCGGCTTCTTCCGCCTTCCAATCGCCTCCGATCGGCACGTCGGCTCGAACGTAGTTGCCCGCGCTCCAGATGGTGCGGGTCCTGTATCCGACCGTCGGGGAGAACCCGGCGATCTTCGCGACCGTGATCCCGCGGTTGAGGCGTTTGGTGAGCGCGAGATTCTCCGGAGTCAGCACGCCTTCGGCCCCGAGCCCGTTGAGTCCGCGCACGAGGACCGGCCCGGCTCCCTTCGGATCGGTCTCGATGAACTCCTCGCCGCGGCTGATGTCGAATTCGCAGGCCGATCGGACGAACGGCAGATCCTCGGGATGGCGCTTGGCGTAGAACTGGAGTTCATCGCCCATCCAGTCGACCCAGGCTCGATCGCCGTCGGATCTCGCAACCCCGAAGCACTCGACGAGGAACTCCCGCCACGCGTCGTCGGGGAGCGCCGCGACGACGGCGTTCGAACGAAGTGCGGTGGCAGCCGCGCGCGCGGCGGGGACCGTGATGGCCGACTTCGACAGAACGTTGAGTCTGACTTCCGCCAGTCGGAAATAGGCGACGGCCGTCCGACTTTCGGGCGTTTGCTTGGCGCGCGCGGCCATCAGCTGGACCGCGCGGCGCAGCTTCGCGAAGTAGGTCGCCAACCCCGATCCCTCGGTCCGAAGCGCCGCGGGGAGCGTGACGAACGTCTCCCGGAAGAACTCGAGCGCGACGACCGGTCGGGCCGCCAGCGTCAGCACCTCGTTGCATTCGAGTTCCCGGATCTGCCCCGCGCCCGTGTCGACGACGAGTTGGCGGATTGCCCGAACGACCGATCGGGCCGCTTCGTCGTCGATGGTCGAAGCGCTCGCGAACGTCTCGAACTCGGCGGCCGAAGGCATGTTCTCGTCGGTCGCCGGCTCCGCGCCCCGCGGATTGGCGTCGTCGGCGCGAAGCGGCCCCGTTGCGGCGAGGGCGGAGGCCAGGAACACCGAAGCGATCCATGCGATCCGCCGGCGAACCGACGTGGAACTACGCGTGCTCGTCACGGTGGCGGGTCTCCCTCATTGGGATCGTATCCGACCCTCCTGTCCGTCGTTGGCGCGCCAGGTGCTCAGCGACCTCCGGGGGGTGGCGGTGCGGGACTGTCGACTGCGCCCGTCGGGGTCACGCTGGCCCGCCAAGCGTGGAACGCGAGGTCGGTCACCTGTGGGCGCAGCCATACGTAACCGCGCCGCGCGTCGCGCACGGGGTGGACGGCGTTCGACATGAGCACGACATAGAACCCGAGGTCCGGGTCCATCCACATCGACGTGCCGGTGTTTCCCGTGTGTCCGAAACTGCGGGCGCCCAGCGTCGTGCCCGCGACCGTGTATCCCGTTTCCGAACGCGTGTCCCACACGAGCGCTCGCGACCCCGTCCGCGCTGGGTCGGCCGGCCGTGTCGCCGCCTCGATGAGCGCCCGGGGAATGCGCAGCGTCCCCGGCACGGTCGGGTCGCCGAGCCACGTGCGCGCGAGGGCGACCATGTCGTCGACACTGGCGAAGATTCCGGCGTTTCCGGCCACGCCGCCCAGCGCCCGGCACAAGGGGTCGTCGACCTCTCCGGCGCACGGGATCCCGTCGATCGGGTGGCGGACCTCCGTCGGCGCGATGTCATCGGGTCCGAACTCGGCACTGGGCAGGTACCCGGTTCGGGCGAGCCCGAGCGACCGGCGCTCGTCGCGCCAGAGTTCGGCGAGCGTGCGCCCCGCCTGCGCCTCGAGTGCCAGGCCCATCACGATGTATCCGTCGCAGGAGTACTCCGAACGGATGCCGGGGGCCCGCACGGCCGACTGCGCGAGAATCAATTCGACGAGTTCGGCGCGCGACCTGCCCCGCGCACGGTCGAGCGACGGCGTCGGGGCGAGCCCGGCGGCGTGGAGCAACGCGTGTCGCCACGTGATGGAGCCCTTGCCCGCGCGGCCGAAGGATCGAAGCGACGCTTCGAGCGGCTCGTCGAGGTCGAACCGGCCTTCGACGACGCGCCGTAGCACGAGCATCGCGGTGGCCACCGGCTTCGACATGGACGCGAGGTCATAGCGTGTCGATCGGCGTACGGGTGGCGCGTCCGCCTCATACCCGATTCGGCCCCGACAACGCACGATCGGGGGGTGGCCGACGGCGCCGAACGCGACGGCGACGCCCGGAAACGTCCGCTCCGCGATGGCCTCGTCGAGGCGGCGGTCGAGCGCGGCAAAGCTCGCGTCAGCGGCTCCCGTTCGCGATTGCATGGTCGGGAGGCGATGCTACCCGGCGTTCGCGTCGTTCCCTCGCACCTGTGGCGCGGCGGCGCGATGGAGTTACGTCGGAGCCGAGTCGGTCGTGCTCCGAGCCGACCGGCGCGGAGGCAGCGTCGGGTCAACGAGGGAGGTCGTCGGTGTCGCGCCTGATCGTCGTCGAGCCGGCGAAGCATATGGACGGCGCGAGCACCGCCCGCGTCCGCGTCGGACGGCGGACGAGCGAGATCTCGTTTCGCGTCCGCGGCGTCGAGCCGCTCGCCCTCGACGACCCGTTCGTGCCCCTCGCCGTGCTCATGGGCATGCGGAGGCGGGCTCCGGTGCGGATCGAAGGCCCGGTCACGTCGGCGCTGCTCGCGTCGCTCGAGGGCGTCGAAGCGAATCTCCTGGCGTGGTACCCGTCATTTCGACGGGTGCCCGTCGACGCGCGAGCCCCCGTCGACGCGCCGTCGCGCACCGGGCGGGGAATCGCGTGTTTTTTCTCGGCCGGGCTCGACTCGTTCTACTCCGTGCTGCGTCCGCCGGGCGACGTCACGCATTTCCTGTTCGTTCATGGGTTCGACCTTCGGCTGGCCGACACGGCGCTTCGCGAGCGGGTCGCCGTTCGCGTCCGCGCCGCCGCTGCGAGTCTCGGGGCCCGTCTCGTCGAGGTGGAGACCGACCTTCGTCAATGGAGCGATCCGCTCGCTGACTGGACGTGGTTCTGCCACGCCGGCCTCGTCGGCGTCGGTCTGCTCGTCGGCCGCGCGTTCGACGAGGTGCGGATCGCGGCCACGATCGCCGACGTCCACCGACCGTCCGCCCTTCGCGGGGCCGCCCCGCGCACGTGGGACAACGGGCTGGCCCGGATCGTGAGCACCGGTGGCGACGCCACGCGTCCGCAGAAGGCTCGCGTGGTCGCGACGTCGGAGGTCGCCCGCGCCGCGTTGCGCGTCTGCTGGAAGAATCGGGGCGGTCGCTACAACTGCGGCGGCTGCGCCAAGTGTCTGCGCACGATGGTCGCACTCGAGGTCGCGGGCGTGCGTCACGCGTTCCCGGATTTCGCGGGGACGCTCGATCTCGCGGCGGTCGCCGCGCTCCCCACCCGTCGTCGAAGCGATCGCCAGTTGCTCGACGAGTGCCTCTGGGAGACGAAGGGGCGTTCGGACTCGGGTCCCGTTGCGGAATCGATCCGAGCGGCACTCCGGGCGGGCGAGCCCCGTGGTGTCAGGCGCTGGCTCGCCGCCGCGCGGGACCGATGGCGGAACCGGCGAGCCGACGCCTTCGGGTGACGCGAGCGGACGGCGCCGTGTCGGGGAGCCCGGCTACGTCCTCGGCAGCCACGAGAGACTGACGTGCATCAACGTCCAGTAGGGAAACGCGTCGCGGCCCGCGAGGATCGCCGCGAAGCGCCACGACGGGTCGTTCTGGGCAAGCAGCGCGTGTGCTGCGCCGACGCCCACGACCGCGAGCATCACGGCGCCGTGAAACGCCACGAAGCCCATCGGCGTCGTCCTGGCCCACGCCCACGTGAACGGCACCGGGCGGACCGCGGGGCGCGGGGCGCGCCGCAGCCCGTCGTAGGCGAACACGGCCCACCAGACGACGTGTACGGCGACGATCAGATAGACGCGGCCCGTCCACACGGCGCCCGCGAGCAGCACCAGCAGCAACCCCGCGGTCACGAAGACGCGAGGGCGGCGACGGGACAGATGTCCGAGGATCGTCGTTCCCTCGATGCGCGCCGCGCGGGCGAGCACGAGGTACCCGGCCAGGATCGAGAGCAGAAGTACGACGAGGCTCCCGCCGATGCGCACCGCCGGGTCGATCGAGGCGAACGGTCGGAGCAGTTTCCTCGCGGCCCCGCCCGACGCGACGCCGGCCGCGCCGACGCCGATCAGGAGGAGCACGACGAGCAGCGAGGGCGTCCAGTCGAGCCATCGCGCTGCGGCCGGCGAACCGTCCGGCGCCGCCGGGCCCTGATCGCCGTTGCGCGCCGTCAGATAGCCCTCGTCGCGCAGTTCGTGCGCGATGAAGTAGGCATAGAAGAGGAATCCCGCGATCGCGTTCCCCATGCCGCCCAACGCCCGGAAGCCGAGACAGGCGAGAACTCCGATCGCGGCGCACCCCAGCAATCCGAGCGCGGTGCCTCGTCGCCGTACCTTCTTCGACGTCACGAGGAACGACGTCGCGACGATCGTGTGCGCGACCGCGAGAAACCTCGTCGGGGTCTCGCTCGAATTCCACACGAAGCGCGTCGCGCGGTCGGCGTTGGCCGAGCTGTGACGTTCGAGCGCGCCGAGCAGCGCGAAGAGCGCCACGAGCGCGGCGGTCATCGCGAGCGCGACGAGCCACTGCCTCTCGGTTCGGGAGAGGCGAGCGGTGCGCGCGAACGACGGGCCTTCGGCCGAGGGGGACGTCATTTGCCCGCTCGTCCCGCCATCGTCGCGGCGTCGATGGCCTCGTTCTCGGAGGAAGAGAGCCAGGAGCGCACGGGGTCGACGAGGGCGCGCACGAGATCGATGCGCCCGTCGGCCGCGATCGCCGTCGCGAGCGCGACGATGCGCTCTCGTTCGGCGACGCCGAAGGGGTTGCGCCGCGAAGTCGAGGTCCTCAGCAGGTAGAACGTCCGGTCCGCCCGTCCGTCGCCGCTGCGCTGGAAACTCCCCGCACCCGCCCGAGCGACGACGAAGCCGTCGCCGACGACGGGATCTGCGCTGCCCTCCACGTGTTCCACCCAGCGCTCATGACCGCTCGTCGCGTCCATCGCGTAGAGCGCGTCGATCGTCTGGACGTACACCGTCGAGCCGTCGCGCTCGGCCGAGATCCCGAGGATCGACCCGCCGTCGGGGATCTTCCCGCCGCCGACCCGTTTGCTCTCGCGGTCGTAGCGGACGAAGCGGTCGCCGCGGGCCCACAGCAGGTCGTTGCCGCAGACGGCGAGCGCGGTCGGTTGGGGCGGAAGCTCGATGCGCGTCAGCTTGCCCGCAACCGGATCGACGCGCCACGCCGCGTCGTTCGACGCGACGAGCAACGTGTCGTCCGAAAACACGCCGAGCGTGCGGACGACGAACTGGTCGATCGGCGTCAGGCCGTCGAATCGCTCGATGCCCTCCTTCGTGATGCGCGCGATCGTGAGTCCGAAGCCCGCCACCCAGAATCCTCGCGCGCCCGCGGCCACGGCCTGGGCCGAACCCTTCTCGAAGCGGAGGAGTTCGGCATCCGTGGGGCCGAGCGACCAGTGCGTGACGTCGCCGGAGTCGCCGACGGCCGCGACCTCGTCGCCCCGCATGGCGAGTGACGGCGCACCCCGTCGCAACGAGGCTCCGAACGCATACAGCGACTTCCCCTTCGCCGTCTCGACGACGCGAATGCGTCCGCGGATCGTCGAGTGAACGAGGCGCCCTTGATCGAGGGCCGCCGGGAGGACTCCCCGCGCGTCACTGACGCCCGCCTCGATGCGGTGCGCGAGTCGTTGAGACATCAATCCGTTCTTCAGCGCATCGTCCACCGCCGCGGCCGACTCGTCGTCGGCCCTGCCGTCTACGACGGGTGCCTCTCCCGATGCCGCGTGGACGCGCTTTCGCGCCGCCGAGTGGAGTCCGACCGCGTCGCTCGCCGACACGAGCACGGTCGTCGCGTCGGCCGACGTCGGGTCGAGGAACAGTGCGCGCCGCGCGAGGAGGCGTGCGAGCCAGGGAATGTTCGCCTCGAAGGCCCGACGCGCGGCCTCCGCTTCGATCGCCGCCGACGCCCTGCCCTCCTCGACGTCGATGAGGAACGAACCCATCACGAGGTCACCCTGCCCCCGTGCCTTCAACCGCGGCTCGATCCACGTGCGCAACGACCACGTGGAAGGGTCGACGCCGCTGACGAGACGAGGGAGGTCGCGCGCCCGCCCCGTCAACGTCAGCGCGAGCGCGACCGCGACGAGTGGCGACGCGCCGTCCACGGACTCGAAACGGGACAACTCGCCGAATCGGGACGAGTCTTTCTGCCAGGCGGCGCCGATGACCTCGAGGTCGGAGTCGTCCTCGATGCCGCCGCCGGCCTCCGAGCAGAGCGTCACGAGCGCTCCGGCGAGCGTGCGCGGGTCGTCGGTCGTCGTCACGCGATCGAGCACGATCGGCCGCGCCTGAGGGAACAGGAATCGGACGGCACGACCGTCGAGTCGAGCGTCATCCAGGCGATCTTCGGCCAGGGGATCGACGACGACGAGCGGCAGCATCCGGTCGACGCGAACGCGAAGCAGTCGCGGGACGAGGCGCACCTGGTCGTCGGTCGCGGACGACTCGAGCCGGACCGCCACGCGCGCCGCCGCCCGGGCGGCGGCCGGAGTGTCGGCGCCCTCGCACTGCGCGAGCATCCGGTCGAACACCGCGACTCGCGCGCCGGCGTTTTCATCGCCCGCTGCGAGCGCGGCGAGGATCGACATGCCTTCCTGATAGAGCGTCCGTTCCGCGTCGCGCCGGATCTCGAAAACCGGACTCTCGAGGCTCTCGACGCGCGACGTCGGTTCGTCGGTGTCGCCCGCCGAGACGGGCGCGGCGGCGAGCGCGAGCGCCGCGCACCCCAGAACGAGTCGAGCGCGGCGGCCGGAACGCATGGACCCATCGTACGCGCCGGAAGGACCGATGGCCTCGCCTCCGGAGTCGGCTGGGATCGACGTCATCGGCCGCCCGATCGGCGTTCAGATCCCGCGTTCGCGATACAGACGCTCGGCCTCGGCATTCCAGGCGAAGCCGTCGGGCAGGTTCACGCTGCGATAGACGGCGGGCGCGATTCCGCGCGCGAGCAGGGCGTCGGTCGTCGCGGCGGTCAGCGCCCACACGGCGGCGGTGTTCAGGAGCCCCGACATCGGGCAGATCGGCGTATCGAGGCCGTCGACCGCGACGGCCGCATCGCCGAGCGGACCCTCGGTATCGATCACGCGATCGGCTACCTCGAACAGCCGCTTTCCCGACGAGTGCTTCGAGACGAGCGACGCGGAGAACGCCTTCGACGTGATCGCGACCACGGAGCACCCCTTCGCCTGGGCACCGAGCGCCAACGCCACCGGGAACGGTTCCTTGCCGGAGTTCGAGATCAACCAGAGCACGTCGCCATCGGCGATGTGGCTGCGATCCGCCACCATCCGGCCCATCTCTTCGTTGTCGTAGTAGTACGACTGGACGAGCCCCGTGGGCGCCCGTCCGGGAGGCAGCGGGTGTTCGAGCGCGTACCCGACCTCGATCGAATGAAGCCCCACGAGCCCGCCCGCGCGGCGCACGGGTTCGCGTGCGGTGTGTCCGGTGTCGAAGTGGTGGAGTCGGCCGCCGCGTGCGATCCGCTCGGCGGTGAACGATGCCGCCTGCCCGATGGCGGTCCCGCCCGCCGATCGCAGGCGCGCGAGGTGCATCGTCGCGAGCTCGAAGAATCGGTCGGCGGCCGAGGCCACGACCCCGCCTACGCCTTGCCGACGTGCCGGCCCTGCGGCAGCGAATCGAGCAGCGACCGCACGCGCGCGGGCACGTCGGCGAGCGCGAGCAACTCGAGCACTCCGGTGCGGCGCAACTTGACCTCGGCCTTGCCGTCCACGACGTGCTTGCCGATCGTCACCTGAACGGGGTAGCCCACGAGCTCGGCGTCCTTGAACTTGACGCCGGCGCTCGCGTCCTCGCGGTCGTCGAGCACCGTGTCGATGCCCGCCGCCTCGAGCGCGTCGTGGATCTTCGTCGCGGCCTCGGACGCCATCGGGTCGTTGCTGCGCGCCAGGACCACCACCGCCTGATAGGGCGCGATCGACGCGGGCCAGACGATGCCCTTGTCGTCGTGGTTCTGCTCGATCGCGGCCGCCGCGATGCGGGAGACGCCGATGCCGTAGCAGCCCATGACGAACGGCTGCTTCTTGCCCTCGCGGTCGAGGTAGCACGCGTCCATCGCGGCGCTGTACTTCGTGCCGAGCTTGAACACGTGACCGACCTCGATGCCCCGGGCGGTCTTCAAGTTCGCCTCGGACTTGGGCGAACGATCGCCCTCGCGGGCGCGGCGCAGATCGGCGAACGGGGGCGTCGGAAAGTCGCGGCCGTGGCGCACGTCGAGCGCATGGACGTCCTTGCGGTTGACGCCGCAGAGGAATCCCTCGAGCGCTTCGACGCTGGTGTCGGCCACGAAGCGCAGTTTGGGGTCGTGGACCTCGAGAGGCCCCGCATAGCCCGGATCGCAGCCGGTCACGCGACGCACGCGCGTCTCGTCGGCGAGTTCGACGATCGTGGCCGAGAGATGGTTCTTGAGCTTCACCTCGTTGACGTCCTGATCGCCGCGCATCAGGACCGCGACGTCAGTGTCGACCCCGCCGATCACCGTCTTGTAGAGGATCGTCTTGACCATGCGGGCCGCGGTGAGCTCCGGGAACCGGCGGCAGAGGTCGTCGACCGATTTGTCTCCCGGCGTCGCCTCGACGTGCATCGCGCGGTCGGAGAGGGCCGCGGGGGCGTCGACGCGATTCTCGGCCTTCTCGACGTTGGCCGCGTAGCCCGTCGTGTCGTCGTAGACGATCAGGTCCTCGCCGGTCGAGGCCGTCACCATGAACTCCTCGGAGCCCGAGCCTCCGATGTCGCCCGAATCGGCCTGGACGGCCAGGAATTCGAGGCCGCACCGCGAGAAGATGCGGACGTAGGCCGCGCGCTGCAGCTGGTAGCTCGCGTCGAGTCCGGCGCCATCCACGTCGAAGGAGTAGGCGTCCTTCATGATGAACTCGCGCCCGCGCATCAAGCCGAAGCGGGGGCGGAACTCGTCGCGGAACTTCGTCTGGATCTGGTAGAGGGTCTGGGGCAGTTGCTTGTAGGAACGGACGGTGGACGCGACGAAGTCGGTCACGACCTCCTCGTGCGTGGGCCCGAGGCAGAAGTCGCTGCCCTTCCTGTCTTTCAGGCTGAAGAGGATGCCCGACTTGACGTAGCCGTCGAGCCGTCCGCTGCGGCGCCACAGATCGTGCGGCTGCAGCTGGGGCATCAGGATTTCCTGCGCTCCCGTGCGGTTCATCTCGTCGCGCACGATCGCCGAAATCTTGACGAGGGTGCGCCACAGGAACGGCCCGTAGACGTAGATGCCCGCCGCGACCTTCTGGATCAGCCCCGCGCGAAGCATCAGTTTGTGGCTCGGAACCTCCGCCTCGGCGGGGGCCTCGCGGAGCGTGCTGAAGTGACTCTTCGACAGGCGCATTCGAATCTCCGAAGGAACGACGATCTCGATTCGGCGACGGGTTTCGCGTCCGATGCCGGGCCCTCGCCCCGCGTGACGTCGACACGGGCGACGGGCTCGACTCTCGTCTAGATCACCATGGTCTCGCGACCGGCGCGGGATTTGTTCTCGAGCAGGGGGGCGAGCGCGAAGCCTTCCATCGGAAACGTCGGCGATCGGCCGAGCACGAGGTCGGCGGTCGCGCGACCCGCGGCCGGGGCATGCATGATGCCGTGCCCCGAGAAGCCGCTGGCGTGGAAGAGGCCCGCAAGGCGCGGGTCCTCCGAGAGAATGGCGGTGTCGTCCGGGGTGACCTCGTAGTAGCCGCAGGCGACGTGCTCGACGCCGCCCTCGTCTTCGAGCCAGGGCATGACAGTCGCGAGCTCCGAGAGGACGTCGATCCCGTATTCGTCGATGCCCCGGCCGAAGCCCGGCTCGACGCGATCCTGCGCGTCCTCGAGGGCCTCGGTGTCCTGCGACGGCGGCGGAAAGCGGTCGAGGCCCGGGGGCCCCGTCGGACTCTTGTCCCAGCCCATCATGAGCCCGTTGCTCTCCGGTCGTGCGTACGCGCCGAGATCCTTGACGACGAGCGGGAAGTGCTCGACGCGGCGCGGGCTCAGTTGCGGCGTGACGTACAGATAGCGTTTGACCGCCGTCACCGGGATCGGACAGCCCGCGAGCGATGCGACGGGGTTGCTCCACCACCCTGCGGCGACCACGACCGCGCGGGTCTCGATGAGGCCGGTGCGGCGTCCCGCGACGCGCACCCCCGTCACGCGACCGCGGCTCGACTCGAAGCCGACGACACGGGCCCCGACGTGGAGCGAGACGCCGCGGCGACGCGCCGACTCGATGAAGCCGGCCGCGATTTCGGTCGGTCGCAGGAAGCCGTCGGTCGGGCACCACGTCGCCCCGGCCAGTTCGTCGGTGCGGTAGATGCCCGCGAGCCCGGGGAGCGCGTCGATCTCGGAGGGACGCAACGCGACGGCGTCGGTGACCCCTACGGAGTTTTGCCACGCGACGCGTGCTCGGGCCTCGACCATCGCCTGCGGGTCCGAGTAGAGGAAGAGGTAGCCTTGCTGGAGGAAGACCGGGGTGCCGCCGACCCGTTCGGGGAAGCGCTCGTAGACCCGCCTCGAGAAGAGGCTCATCTGGACGTGGGCGTGGCTTCCGAACTGCTGGCGAAACGCTGCAGCGCTTCGACTGGTCGATCCGGCCGCGACCGCGCGCGCTTCCAGGACCGCGACCGACAGCCCCTTTTCCTCGGCGAGATACCAGGCGGTTGCAGCGCCGACAGCGCCCGCACCGATCACCACCACGTCGACGTGGGAAGGCAGCGAATCGGCGGACGACGTCATGGAGCGTCGAACCCTACCCCCCGCTCGACGGTTTGCGAACCCCCGCGCCGGGGGCGGTCGTGGTGGGAGGTGCCGCTCCGAGCATCGAGTTTGCACGTGCCTCGAGTACGGAGTAGACGACGTCGAGGTGGTCGGATGCACGACCCGCGATGCGGCCCGCGGCGATCGCACGGAGAATCGTGCGCGCAGACATCGCATCGCGGGCGTCGAGCGCGATCGCCGCCGTCGCGAGGAGGGCGCGGCGACGGACGATCGACGTGATGCTGACGGCACCAGGCACTTCGACGGCTCGGACCACGTGTGCGACGGCATCGCACGCCCGACCGACCAAGACCCGTCGAGGCAGTGCCGACAGGGCCACGTCGAGCCCCGACTTGGCGACCGGGTCGGAGACGCCAGCGTGTGCGTCTCCCGCCCGCGCGCGCAGGCGAGCGGCCTGTCGCCGGGCTTCGGACAGCAGGTGAACGTTTGCCACGGACTCGGCCGCACCGTCGCGGGGCGTCGATGGCGGCCCGGCCAAGAAGCGATCGGCGAACCGTTCGAGCGCGCCGGCGGCGTCGCGGAACCGACCGAGGCGCTCGCACGCCTGCGCGTCGAGAACGTCGAGCGAGGCGTCGTCGCCCGGAGACGCGCCGACTCGAGCGAGTTGGACGAGGCGCCGGGTCGCGGTCGCGTTGCCATGGAGGGCGCTCGACCGCGCGGCCGCGATGAGGGTCGGAACGACGATCGTCGGTCGATCGGGCATCGCCGAGGCCGTCGTCGACTTCGACCCGCCGACGTCATCCGACTCGGCGACGCGAAAGGCCCGAACGACACGCGCCCGGCCGAACTCGTCGCGGAGGAAGACCACGGCGGCGTCGCGGACGGCGGCGACCAGCGCGATTCCGCCGCCGACGCTCGTCGGGGGAGGATCGGGTGCTCCGAGGCCGGTCCCGTCCCGGTAGCCGCCGCCCTCACCCGCTTCGATGGCCTCGAGGGTGGCGTCGAGCATCGCGCGCGCGCCCTCGGCACTCGATGCACGGGCCGTGCGACCATCGGCCTTCCAACGCGGAGCCACCCCGTGCACGGCGGCCGTGCGTCGTGCGCCGTCATCGACGAGCCACCAGACCGATTCGCGTTCGACGAAGATCGCGTCGATCTGGATGGGGGAGACCGACCCGCGCGGTTCGACGCGTTCGGTCGGGCCGGCAACGACCGGCGCGACGCCGAGCGAGACGGCGAGCATCAGGCCGCGGCGGGCGAATGGGCGCCGCATGGCGGGTGAGGGGAGAACGGTTGGATGGATGGGCGGTGGGATGGTCGGTGGGATGGGGGCCCTTCGGGGTGCGAACGGCGACGAGTCGCCTCCTCATCCACGCCCGAGCGACGCGAAGGTCACGCGAATTCCGGACGGGACCGGCGTCCGCCCGCGCGACGTGGCTGTTTCCCCGCGCAGGTGGCTACCCGCAGCTGGCTACCCGCGCAGATGGCGTCCGCCGTCCACGGGGAGCACGATCCCCGTGACGTAGGGAGCATCGACGACGAGGTAGCGCAAGGCCTTGGCGACGTCGGTCGCGGCTCCGAAGCGCCCGAGCACGGTCGCCTGGAGCGCCGCACGGTTTCGCGCGGCGGTCGACCCGGTCGCCTCGAGGATCGGGCCGGGTGCGATGGCATTGACTCGAACCCTCGGGGCCAGCGCCTTGGCGAAACCCTTCGTCAGGCTGACGACCGCCGCCTTCGACGCGCTGTACGGAAGGAACCCCGCGAACGGTGCGAGTGCCGACGCGCACGCGAGATTGACGACGACGCCGGAGGCTTTTCGCTTCGCCCAGTATCGACCGGCCTCCGACGTCAGCAGGTAGATCGATCGCGCGTTCACCGCCAGATGAAGGTCCCACGCCGCGTCGTCGCCCGCCAGCGGGTCGGTCGCTTCGAAGACCGCCGCGTTGTTGACCAGCACGTCCAGTCGGCCCAGCGCTGCGACGGTGGTCGGGACGAGCGTCCGACACGCCCCGGGATCGGCGAGGTCGGCCTCGATCACGACGGCCCGTCGCCCGAGCGCCTGGACACGTTTTGCCAGCCGCACGCCCTCGCGTGCGCTCGTTCGCACGTGGATCGCCACGTCGGCCCCCGCGCGAGCCAATTCGAGTGCGATCGCTGCACCGATGCGCCGCGCTGCACCCGTCACCAGCGCGACCTGACCGCGGAGGGGGAGCGTGGGGGCCACCGATGGAAGATAGCCGCTCCCGGGCAACGTACGGCCCATTCGGCGGAAGGGTCGGGCGGGAGGCCGATCGGGCACCCGGGACTCGTCGTCCGTGGGAAAGCGTGGCGCCGAGTTCGACGTCGGCCTAGACTGATGCCGCTCGATCGTTCGCGTCCCTTCGCGGCGCGCCGTCGAGCAGTGTCCGTGTCGTTGTTCGTGTCGATTCCTGTGTTCGCCGGTTCCGATTTCCCCCCCCATTCGTGTCCCCCGATGAGACATGTCTTTTAGGAACGTGCCCATG
>JANNRO010000136.1:0-18253 GCA_031401505.1 Planctomycetia bacterium | reverse complement strand
CGGCTGCGGATGCGCGCCTCGAGGTCCTCGCGGCGCTCCTTGCCGGCCCGCTTGTCGTGGACCAGCTCCTCCATGTCGGCGCGCAGCGTGGCGTGCAGCTTCTCGAGGGTCTTCAGGTTGACCGGCATCCGCTTCTGCAGGTCGTCCTTGTTGACCGGGTCGGCGGTGCCGATGCGCAGCGTGCGGTCGAACGCGAGGTCGCCGCGTGCGACCTCCTGCAGGATGCGGATGCACTCGGCGACCGCGATGCCGCTGTCGAGCACGCAGTGGCGGTAGCGCTTGCGCGTGATCTCGATCTTCTTGGCGAGCGAGATTTCCTGATCGCGAGTGAGCAGCGGGATCTCACCCATCTGCGTCAAGTACATCCGCACCGGATCGTCAATTTTCTCGGTCGTGATCGGCAGTTCGAGGGCGGAGGGCTTTCGGTCCTTCTCCGGCACCACCGGCTCGACATCGCCGCGTGCCCGCGACGCCGCCCGCTCGCGACGCACGGCATCGCCGCCGTCGATGATCTCGATCCCCGCGGTGTCCATCGCCTGGAGGATGCGATCCATCATCTCGGGCGAGGGCGCGAGTTCGGGCGCCGCGGTATTCATCTCTTCGTACGTCAGGTAGCCCTTCGCGCGCCCGGTCGCCGCGAGAGCCTCGATTTCGGGCTCCCACGGATCAAGCACACTCGGCGACGTGATGACGAAGGCATAAGCCATGGAGCAGGGTCCCTAGGGCCGGCGTCGGGCCGAGCCGGCGCGGAAGAGTCCAACGGGGGAGTGTGCGAGGGGGGAGCGCAAGCGAGAACCTTTGAACAGGGTCTCGGTTGACTTTTTACGAGAAGGGGGGTTCGGATTCGGGCCCTTCGCGGGCAGGCGGGGGGGTGGGCGGGGGTGGGGCGGGATCGACGGAAACCTCCGGCCGAGGCGGCGAGAGTTGGTCAAGTACGGCCCGGCGACGGGCGTCCCTCACCCTCATTTCCGCCCGTTGGCGGAGCACGGTCGGAACGTACTCGTCGAAGTCGGCGTCGTCGGGAAGGCCCGCCAGGGCCTTTGCAGCGGCCGAATCGGCCGCCAAGCGCGCGTGGAGCGCCTCGAGCGAAGCCTTTCCCTCGTCGGCCAACGCGCAGAGGGCCTCGTAGACCGTGTGCAGGCCCGGGTCGAGGACCTCGGCGACCGGCATGTCACGTCGGATGTTCGCGCGGTACTCCGGGCGGAACACCGCGGCCGCGACGAGGTTCGTCTCGCGTACGTGGCGGTCGCGATCCTTCCTCGATTCTTCTCGACCCGTCGCGTCGCCCCCCTCCCCGCGCCCCACCCCCATCCGCGCCCCGTCCGCGGCCGGGCGCGTCGCCGCCTGACGATTCGCGGCACTCTGCGCCTCGGCGGCAACTCGACGAACGAGGGCTTCGGGCACCTTCAGCCTCTCGACGATCCGGCGGAAGAGGAGGTCTCGCTCGAGGACGTTCTTCACCCGGCGCGCGGAGTCGGCGAGGCGCTCGGCGGCCTGTGCCCGGCCTCGCGGGGAGTCGAGGTCGTGGCTCGCCTCGAGCCGCGCGATCTTGAAATCGAAGAGATCCTGCGCGTCCTTCAAGATGGCTTCGAGACGATCAATGCCCTCTTCGAGCAGCAACTCGTCGACGTCCTTCCCGTCGGGGAGGAGTGCGATGCGGACCTCGAGACCGTGGTCGAGGAGCAGATCGAGCGATTTCTCGGCGGCCGCGAGCCCGGCGGCATCGCCGTCGTAGAGGAGGATGACCTTCTCGGTCAGATTCGCGAGCATCTTGCCCTGCTCGGTCGTAAACGCCGTGCCCATGCCCGCGACCGCGGCGTCGAAACCGTGCATGTGGGCCATCAAGACGTCGGTGTAGCCCTCCATCAGGATCGCGTAGCCCACCTTGCGAATGCCGGCCTTGGCACGGTCGAGCCCGTAGAGCGTCTTCGACTTCTTGAAGACGGCGGTCTCGGGCCCGTTCAAGTATTTCGGGTTGTCGTCGGGCTTGAGCGCCCGCGCGCCATAGGTCACGATGCGACCCTGCGCGTCGGCGATCGGAAACATCAGGCGCGCGCGAAAGCGGTCGTACCAGCCGTCACCGCGATCGCGGGGCACGACGAGGCCCGCCTCTTCGAGCACCGTGGCCGCGATGCCTTTGTCTCGCGCGACGCGCAGGAGACCGTCCCAGCCGTCGGGGGAGAGGCCGAGACCGAATTCCTTGACGGCCGGGGGCGGGAAGCCGCGCTTGGTCAGATAGGCCCGCGCCTCGGTGCCGGCGTCGGATGCGAGCGTGCGGACGAAGAGATCCTGCGCGAGCGCGAGCGCGGCGCGGATGCTCTCGATACGCGAGGCGTCCTGACCGGGGACACCGCCGCCGCGAAACGTCCGATTGTCGGGGACGACGATGCCCTTTTCGGCCGCCAACTGGCGGACGGCCTCGGGGAACGCGAGGCCCTCGCGCTCCATCAACCAGCCGAAGATGTTGCCGCCCTTCTGGCAGCCGAAACACTTGAAGCTGCCGCGTTCCGTATTCACCGTGAAGGAGGGCGTCTTCTCTTCGTGTAAGGGGCAGCAGGCCTTCCACGCGCGGCCCGTCTTCTTGAGCGGCACGTGCCGCCCGACCAATTCGACGATGTCGTGGGCCGCGAGCACTCGTTCGATGACATCTTGCGGAATATGGCCCGACACGGATAGCGACCTCGATCGACGAGAGTCGATTCTCGCCGCGTCCCCCGACACCGAACGTTTTTCCCGGAAGTGTCTGACACTTTTGAGAAAAACTAGGCAGGTGGAGTCGTCGTGCGGGCCAGGTCGCGCAAGCGGAGGGGGTCGGCGTCTTCGGGGCGAATCCGCGGGTCGAGGCCGACCTTCGCGCACGCGGCCGCCGCGCCCTCGGCCGAGAGATCGGGGCGCGCCGCCCGGAGTGCGGTCGTCAGCACCTTGCGCCGACGCGTGAAGAGCGCGACGAGAAACGTACCGAATGCGCGGTCCTCACCGGGCGCGAGGTCAGGGGGGCGGCGGGGGGAGAGGAGGAGGAGCGCCGACCGCACCGAGGGCCGCGGCCAGAAGACGTCCGGGGGGAATTTGCGGAGAATGCGCCCGTCAGCGAGCAGCGCGCGCAGGATCGACGGGACGCCGAATGCGTCGTCGCTCGGTGCCGCGAGGAACTTCTCGGCCATTTCGAGTTGGATCATCACGGTCAGGATGTCGGGAGGGTTGGGCATCCCGAGGACGCCGAGCACGATCGGAGTGCCCGCGTTGTAGGGCAGGTTGCTCACGAAACGCACGCGTCCCGGTCCGACGGCCGCTCGGGCGCGCGCGAATGCCGCGACGAGTTCCGGGGCGAGCGCGTGCTTGCCGTCGAGCGCGTCCCCGACGTGGAAGCGAACGCGGGCGGGCCACGCGCGCAACGCCTTCGCGACGCCGACGACGCGCGGGTCGAGATCGAACGTCTCCACGTTCGCGCCCGCCTCGCACAGCGCGTGGGTAAGCAGCCCCGTGCCCGTTCCGACCTCGATCACCGCGTCACCCGGTTCGACGCCTGCGTCGCGCACGATCGCGTCGACCGCGTTGACGTCGGTCAGGAAGCACTGCCCGTGACGCTTGGCGGGCTCGATGCCGAGCGCCGTCAGCGCCTCTTTCAGCTGCCGTGTCGTGCGGGGAAAGGGCGTCGCATCGGGCGCGATCGGAGGGAGTTCGACGGGGTCCATCGAGGCCGGATCGTACGGGTGAGGGCCCCGGGCCCGATCGTCGCGTCGGACAGGGCCCCTCGACGGCACGGGTAGACTGGCGACGATGCGCCCGACGCCGTTTCGACGCCGTTTCGCACTGTTCGCGATCGTAGCGACCTTCTCGATCGCCAGGGCGCACGCAGAGCAGCCTTCCCCCGCCGCCGAATTGAAGCCCACATGGGATCCCGCGACGACGTGGGCGCTGTTCATCGGCGTCCTCGAGTGGCAGAAGCCGGGGCTCGGGTCGTTCCCGCAGACGGGGCGCGTCGATCGCATCCTCGCGAAGACGCTCGTCGATCGCGGCGTGCCGGCGGATCACGTCACGTTCCTCGCGGACAAGGCCGCGACGCTCGCGAGTTGCCGTGATGCGTTGAAACGAGCAGCGAGTTCGGCCGGAAGGGACGGGACGCTCGTCGTCTATTACGCCGGACACGGGCTGCGCCAAGGCGCGACGACATGGTTCGCTCCCTACGACGTCGACGCGAAGAACCCCGCCGCGACCGGCTGGTCGATGGAAGACATCGGCTCGAGCCTCCGCGAGCACGGCAAGGGCGCGCGCGTGCTCCTGATCGGCGACTGCTGCCACTCGGGCGCGCTCCATTCGGTGGTCGAACGATTCGAGGGCACCCCCACCGCGGCCGCCTGCCTCTCCTCGTCGTGCGCTTCGAGCACGAGTACGGGACGTTGGACGTTCACCGAGTCGCTGGTCTCGATCTTCGCGGGCGATGGAACCGCGGACACCAACGACGACGACGTGATCGACTTCGGAGAAGCCGACGGGAGAGTCCACCGCTCGATGCGGTACCGCGAGCTGCAGTGGACGAAGGCCGCGAGAACCGGTTCGTTTCCCGCGTCGCTCGCGATCGCCCGCGTCGAGCCCGCGCGCCGTCGCCCGCCCCGCGGGCCGGGACCCTGGCAAGTCGGAGACCACGGCCAGGTCGAATGGCGCGAGAGTTGGTGGGCGGCGCAGATCATCGCGCTCGAAGCCGACCGGATGAAGGTTCACTACGAAGGCTACGGCACGAGTTCCGACGACTGGGTGAAGCACTCGCGCTTTCGCCGCTACCCGACGCTGCCCTACCCGATCGGCGCGCCGGTAGCGGTCGAGATCAAGGGCAAGCGATGGCCGGCGACCGTGCGGGAGATCGACGTCGAGTTCGCGCTCGTGCGCTACGACGGATACGGACCCGAGGCCGACGAATGGGTGCCTGCGCCGCGCCTACAGCCCAGGCCGTAGCGCGCCGCGCGTTTCAGCCGTTCGGATCGGAGGAGGCGATTCGATCGGACGGGGGTCGATCGGACGGGGGTCGATCGGATGCGGGCCGGAACAGGGCCGCGGGAACGAGCGAGAATCCGCGAATCGCCGTCGAGGAGATCGACTGGCCGTCACGGGCGGTACGGCAGCCGGCGGACTCGAAGACCTCGATCAAGGCGAGTCGAGGATCGACGATCCAGACCTCCGCGACGCCAGCATCGAGCATGCGGCGACGCTTCACCTCGCGGTCCCGGCGAGCGGTCCTCTTCGAGATGACTTCGAATGCCACGAGCGGAATTCCGACATTGCTCTCGTGGAGGGGCGGAGGCTCGCGAAGCACGAGAACGTCGGGTTGGTAGATGTTGATGTCGTCGATGACGACGTCGGACGGCGCCACCGAGGTGCGGTTCTCCGGCACGAGTGGCGCCAGCGCGCGCAGGATGCGCTGAACGTACAATTGGTGACCAAACGTGGGCGCCGCCTCTCGGAGCAGCATGCCCTCGACGAGCTGGGCCGGGAAGCCCTCCGGGAGCAGATTCCAGTCGGCGCGGGTGAACGGGACGGGCACGGGCTTCATCCTACTCCCACGCATTCGAGCGCGGGAGGTCACGGAAAATCCCGTTTCACCGCGAACCCGCCCGCCGCCGCGCGGCGAGTTCCGCCTTCCAGCGATCGGCATCGCGGCCTATTGTCGCGCGTGTGCGACGGCGCAACTCGGCGAGCGCCAACGTCCAGACGCCGGGATCGTCCGAGCCGACGGCCTCGACCAGCAGGTCGTCCCCGGCCGGGTCGTCCAATCGAGACAACGCGAACGCGGCCGAGAACCGCACCGCACGGTCGACATCGCCCGTCGCCATCGAACGGAGCCGCGGAATCTCGTCCCGCAGCCCGGCCGCGGCGACCGCCGCGACGGCTGCCGCGCGCACGCCCGCACGCACGTCGGAGAGCCGCTTCGAGATCTCGAGCGGCTTGCCCGCGCGCGCGAATGCGGCGACCGCCGCGCTCGACACGCGTGCATCCTCGTCGGCCGCGAGTTTGTCGAGCAGCGGCACGGGATCGGAATCGAGCGCGGCCATCGCCGTCGAGAGCGCCGCACGCGCGAACCAGCGCTGCGCGCCCCCGCCGTCGCGATAGGCGACGAGGATCGTGCCCGCGTCGGCCCGGTCGCCGCATTTCGAAAGCGCGAGCATCGCCGCGCCGCGCACGGCCCACTCCGGGTCGTCGCCCGGGGCCGAGAGGAGATCGAGCAGCCGCTCATGAGCGAGCGGGCCCTCGAGATCGCCGAGCGCGGTCGCGGCCGCGGCGCGCAGCCGTGCGTCGGTGTGCGCCGCGTACGGCATCACGGTCGAGACTTCGGACGCGTGTCCGAGTTTCCCGACCGCGAGCAGCAGCGATGCCGTCCCCCGCGGATCGGTTTCAACGGAAAGGCGACGCACGAGGCGAGGCAGCGCGCGCGCGTCGCCGAGGTCGGCGAGCACCTGGGTTGCGAGCACACGGACCTGCGTCGACGCATCGGCGATCACGCCGAGCAGCGCGAGAACCGCATCGTCGCGCTCGGGCCCCGCCGGGGTCGCACCGAGCGCGCGCGCGGCGTCGAGGCGTTCGGCGACGGGACGCGCGACATCGGCCAGCACGAGGGCGTCGGACGTGGGTCCCGCCGCCGAATCGATCGCCGTCGAGACCCACGGCGTGACCAGTCCCATCACGACGACGAGCGTGACCCGAATCGCGTACGGGGCACCCATCCGACGTTATGCCTTCGCCGGTCGGCGCTCGGCCGCCCAGGCGGTCACGTCGGCGTAGCGGAACGGGATGCCGTGTGCGGCGTGGACGTCCTTGATCCGCCGGTAGTAGCGCTCGTAGATCTCGTTCGGGTCGGCGTTCTTGTTGGTGCCGCAATAGAACGTGCGACAGCCGAGCATGCGGCCCGCGCGCGCCTTGCACATGCGATCGGGACCCCAGGCCGGGCACTGCTTCGGATCCTCGTTGAATCGCTTCTGGGGCGAGTTGCGCAAGAAGTACTCGGCCTCGATCGTCGTCACGTAGAGCCGATGTCCGAAGGCCTCGAAGTCGCAGCAGTCGCCGCTCGCCTGACAGACGAACTTGTAGCGGGGCAGTTCGCGGTCGAGGTCGGCGTAGATCACGTCCAACTCCGCGAACGCTCGGGCCCAGACCTCTTCGGAGACCGGCTCGGGCCCGTCCGCGTCGTCGGACGCGCGACGCGCCTGCGCCTGCTTCTCGAGCAACGGTCCCGGCACGCCGCGCAGCAGCGTCGAAATCTCGCCCGTGTCGTAGACGTCGCCGTGGTTCATCCCGGGGCAGCGCTCGGCGGTTTCCGCCCACGATTCAGGGCTCTCGACGACGTCCTTCCAGAACGGGAACGTCGAGCACGCGGTCGGTTTGACGTCGTACACCGAGCACTTCTTGTTCTCGAGCATGACGCAGTCGCCGTTCGTTCGCTCCTTCAACGACAGCCGATCGCCGACCTGGCGCACGTAGAGCTTCGTGAACGCGTCGGCGGTCATGCCCTTCGCCTTGGCGAGCCGACGGATGTCGGCGTCCTTCACCCAGACATAGCCGGGTTCGCCGGTGCAACAGGCTCCACACGCGGTGCAGCGAAAGGCGAGCCCCTTCTGCGAGTACCACGTCTCGCGCGACGGACGGGGAAGCGGAGTCAAGCGCCGCCTACCAGGAGCCGCGGCGCTTGGGCGGCCCGTCGCGGGGGGGGCGCTTCTCCCGAACGGTCCCCTTCGGTGGTGGACCGTCGTCGTCGGGCGGCTTGCGCTCGATTCTCGGGGGAGTCGGCGGCAGAGGAGGAGAAGGAGGAGAAGGCTGCGGCGGAGCGACCGGCTTGGGTACGAACCTCGGAACCGGCTTCGGAACCGACTGTGGAACCGACGGTGGATTCGGCGCGACCGTCGGTCTCGGGTCGATCGGCTTCGCGACCGGCGGCTTCATCACGAACGGTTTGACCCTCGAGACGATCGCCGGCGCCGGCTCTTCCGGCGCGACGGGCAGCACGATCGGGGGAGGTCCCCCCTCGGGCAGGAATCTCGAGAGATCGGCGACGACCTGCTCGCAGTTGTCATGCCGGTGCTCGCGCTCCTTCGACATCATCTTCGCGATCACGAAGTTGATCTCGGGGGGGATGCGGCGCGTCTTGACCTTCTGTGCATCCATGCCCGAGAGGATGTGCTTCGCCATCACCTCGTAGTTGGTCTCGCCATGGAAGGGAACGTCGCCGACGACCATGTGATAGAGGGTCACGCCCAGACTGTAGATGTCGGTGCGGATGTCGAGATCGCCGCGACCCCGTGCCTGCTCGGGCGAGATGTACTCGACCGTTCCCACCGTCTTCTCGTCTTCGCCCGCCGCCTCCGATGCAGTCACGTCGTCGAGCCGACGCACGAGTCCCAGATCGATCAGGCGTGCGCGTCCGGTCGCGTCGATCATCACGTTGCCCGGCTTGATGTCGCGATGGATCAGGTTGCGTCCGTGGAGGTACGCGAGCGCCTTCGCCATCTGGATGGTGATCCAGAGCGCGGTCCCGTGCTCGATGCGCTCGGCCCGTTCGATCATCTCGAGAACGGTGGGACCGACGATGTAGTCCATGCTGAAGAAGTGGACGCCCTTGGACGACCCGACCTCGTAGCCCGCGACGACGTTCTCGTGGTCGAGTTCGATCAGCAGTCGCGCCTCGTCGTAGAAACGGTCCTTCAGGTCGGCGCGGAGCCCCTGCACGGGGTCGAGCACCTTGACCGCGACCGTCGCCCCGTTGGGCAGATACGTCGCGCGGTAGACCTTGCTCGAGCCGCCCTCGCCGAGCAGCTTCTCGAATCGGTAGTTCGGAAACGGCTGACCTTCGATGGGATCGGGTGCCGCGAGCGCCTTGTGCGTGACGGTCGGGAGCAGGCCCTTCTCGACCAGGACGTCGAGGAGCGCGATCGTTCTGCCTTCGGCGAGAAACTGCGCCTGCGCCTCGAGCCCCACGCGAATCTGCGCCTCGGTCACGACCGAGGCCCCGAGGAGCCTGCGCGCCATATCGAGGTCCGCTCGGCTCGCCATCGCCGTAGGGTAGCCCGGGGCGTCCCGGACGCATCGGCGGAATCGGGGGGAGGTCACCCCGCAGGGAGTACCGGCCGTCGGGACCTACATCCAGCGAAAGGACGCGAGGATCGCGTCGAGCGACTCGCGAGCATCCGGCCACGCCGACTCGGGACAGGTGAGGAGCAGCGTGACCCTTCCCTCGCCGCGGTCACCCGCCAACAGCAGCATGCGGAGCTTCTCGCCGCGCTGGGTCCCGAGGAGGCCCATCCAGTAGGTCGAGGGACGCCCCCCGAGCGGCGTCCTCGGCTCGACGATCGACAGGTCGGGGGCGAGCCGCTTCAGTTTCGCAAACAGCGGCTGCTCGGGAGATGTCGCCTGTTCGGCGCCCTTCGGATCCCACTCGACCCGCAAGTCGGCCATATGAATACGGCTCGAGGCCTTCGAGACGACCCGCACGCCCTCCTCATCGGCACGGGGCTCGACGTGTTCCGCCACCCATGACGCACCCGGGAGTACGAAGGCGAAGCCGAACTCGGGGTAGTTGACGACGCGGCGCCCCTGCGGCGTCAGGGGGGACGTTTCGAGCGAAGGAAGCGGGTGCGGCTCGTCCTTCGGCTCCAGCACCGCGCGAACCTGCGCCTCGGTGGCGGGACGGGCGATGACGCCGGGCGCGATCTCCTCGAACACACAGCGAGGCGGGTCACCCGGAACCCATCGCGACTCGAGCGCGCGCTCGCCGTCTTCGATGCGGAACACGTCTTCTCGGGCATCGGCATCGCCCGTCGCAAGCGACGTGAACCCGGCGCGAACCGAACGCACTTCCCCACGTTGCGAGTCGATCATCGGAAAATCGACGAGCCCCGGCCGGCGCGGAACGGTGCGGACGAGGAACTCACGGGCGGCGAGAGGCGAACGCGCGCGCGGAGCGACCGGAATCGGGACGGGGTTGGGCTTGGCACCCGTCGATTGATCGAAGACCCTCCAGAAGCCGCCTTCGACCTTGCCGAATCGCACGATCTGGTAGGCCGGCGAGCGAATCGCGGCGTCGCCCTCGCCCCGTTCGCGATAGGAGACGCCGAGCGGGAGGAAATCGGCCGTGGTCTCCTCGACCCGTTGAATCTCGACGGCGGGTTCCTTCGAACGCGCGAGGAACACGAGGCGCTCGTCGATGCGCCACCCCTTGGCCGTGCCGAATTCGGTCGCGATCAGGAGCAGATGCCGACTGCCGAAGATACGGCCGCCGCTCTCGAGCAACCACCACTCGTCGCGGGCGGCTGCCGCGAGCCGCGGCGGAATCGCGGACGTCGGGTCGGCGGTTTCGGTCGACGGGGCGACGGGCGCGTCGACCTTCACCCGCTCGATCGACTTGACCCGAACCCTGGGAAACGACAGTCGGGAGAGGCTTCCGCCGGACTGTTGCTCGACCACGACGCCGGACTCGTCGTCGGTGACGACCGTGCCCTCGATCCGCGCACCGTTGTCGAGGACCACGACGTCGCCGAAGCCGCTCCGGGCGCCGGACGTCCCGAGGGCCAACAGAATGAAGAGCGCCAGACCCGCCGTCCGCATCGCTCCATGCTACGCCCTCGCACCGGGACAGTTAGACTCCCGGCGGGAGCCCCTCGATGCGATCGTTCCACCCGCTGATCCCGGCCCTCGTCCTGGGCCTCGCGCTCGCCCCCCTTCTGACGGGGTGCGGCGAGAAGCCGACGGATTCGACCCCGGCCCCGGCCTACGCCCCCCCGTTCGGCAAGCAGGCGGCGGAAAAGGGCAACGGCCCCTTTACGGTGACCCACATCCTGATCGGCGCCCGCAATCCCGACTCTCCCGAGGTCGAGCGCTCGAAGCTCCAGGCGCACGCCGCCGCACTCGCGGTGATGAAGAAGCTCGAGTCGGGCATGACGATCGACGAGATGGTCACGACGTACACCGACGACAAGGGCTCTCTCGGCCGTACCGGCGAGAAGAACGGCCAGTATCGCGATTTCCCGGCGGGCATGATGGTGCCGGCGTTCGAGCAGGCCACCCGCGAGACCCCGGTCGGCAAGATCTACCCCGAGCCGGTCGAGACCAAGTTCGGCTACCACATCATCCGTCGTGACAAGTAACGCGGGCGGCTCGCGCGCGCGGAACGCTCAGGAGTTTCCTACGTGAAGATTCGATTCCCGTTCGCCGTCGCCGTTCTCGCCTTCGGGCTCTCCGCGTGCGGCGACGCCGAGGAGGGCTCGCCGCCCGCGCTCCCGCCGCTCACCAAGAAGCCGGCGTCGACGTCGAAGTTCGAGGGCGTCAGGGTCGGGCACATCTTGATCAGCAAGGACGGCAAGGGACGGCGCGTCCCGAAGGTCACGCGTTCGAAGGCCGACGCGCTGGCGCTCGCGAAATCGATCCTCGCCGACGTGAAGGGAGGGCGCGACTTCCTCGAGGCGGCCCGTACGTTCAGCGAGGACGTCGGCCCGGACAACAAGTTGAACTCCAACAGTGGCGAGCCCGGCGTCTATCAGGGTGCGCAGATCGAAGGCTTCGACCCGGCCTGGCAGGAGGCGGCGCTCAAGACCCCGGTCGGCACCGTCGCGCCGGAGCCCGTCGAATCGGAGCAGTACGGCTACTTCCTGATCAAGCGCCTCAAGTAGCGCGTTTCGAGCGAGTCAGCGGATGACGCGCTTGTCGCCGATCCGTTTCGTGAACCCCTTGTCGTCGAGGGCCTCCAGGAACGGAATGATGTACTTGCGCGTCGTCCCGAGGCGCTCGCGGGCCTCGGACGCGGTGAACTCGCCGCCGCTCGATTTCGCGAGCGCGGTCAGTTCGCGCAGCGCTCCCATCGCCCACGCACCGTGAAACCAGAACGTCCCGGCGCGGAACACTTCCTTGCGGGCTTCGAGCAGCAGGAGGTTGCGCTTCGCCTCGCGGATCGAGAGGCCCGCGAGCGCGGTCAACTCCGTCTCGTCGGGCGGCTGCGCCTTGGCCGCCGCGAGAATCGCGACGATCCGGTCGCCGCGCTCGCGTTCGACGGCGGGCATCTCGGCGTTGTGTGATTTCATCGCCGCCCCGCCCTCGGGCGAGCGACGAAGGTCTCCCGCCGCGAGCAGCGCCTCGAGCACCGCATCGAAGGCCACGGGCTCGAACCGCACGAGCGCTGCCCGGATGCTCGAGATCGGTAGGAAGGGGATACCGGGGTCCTTCTTGTGAAGTCCGGCGACCGCGTCGAGCACCTTCTTGCGGGCCTTCGCCCATCCCTCGACGCCGAAAAGTCGTCCACGGGCGGTACGGACGAGCGCCTTCTCGGCGAGGAGCGCCTCGACATAGGGCACGAGCGCGTCGACGCGCAGCACGTTTGCCAGCGCGACATCCGCCACTTCGAGGCCTCGATCCCCGGCTGCGTGAGCCGACGCGAGCACGAGCGCCTTCGGATCGTGGATCGTCTCGGCGCGGGCGAGGATCGATTGGACGATGCCCTCGCGCCGGCGCGGGAGGCGCGCGAAGAGCCGCTCGACGACGACGCCGCCCCCGTACGTCGACGAACTGTTCTCGGCTCGCAAGACGAATCGGTCGCCCGGCGCCACGAGGAACGGTCGCTCGCCGGTCAATTCGATCGCGGTGACGGTGCCCGCGGAGAGCGTCTCGCCTTCGAGCAGATGAAGGCGGGCGGCCATCTGGTCGGCACCGACGTGAACGCGCACGCTCATGCCGTGCTTCAGCGGCTCGTCGAGTTTGGACACGACGCGCAGGCGCGCGGCGAACCTCGGCACGGGAACCAGCGTCCCGGCCGCCGCCACGACCATGCCCCGCTTGATCGGGTCGGCCTGGACGTCGGCCAGCGCGAGCGCGGTGCGGTGACCCGAGCGGGCCTCTTTTGCATCGCGGTGATGCACCTGAATGCCACGCACGCGACTCTTCCAGCCGACCGGCAGGACGTCCACGGCGTCGCCGTCCTCGATCCGGCCGGCTTCCGGAATGCCCGTCACGACGGTTCCGCGTCCGGGCGCCACGAAGGCGCGCAGGACGGACATGCGAAACGCGCGGGCGTCCTCGTGACGGTCATCGAGCGGAGGAATCGCCGCGGCGATCGCGGCCTTCAACGCCTCGAGGCCTACGCCGGTGACCGACGACACGCGCAGCATCGGCGCGCCCGCCAGCGTCGTGCCCGCGAGCATCTCACGGATCTCGGCCTCGACGAGGTCCACGTGATCGGAGGGCACGAGATCGACCTTCGTGACGGCGACGACGGCGCGCCGGATGCCGAGAAGGTCGAGGATGTCGACGTGTTCGCGGGTCTGGAGCATGGGGCCGTCGTCGGCCGCGACGACCAGCAGCGCCAAGTCCATGGATGTCGCACCGGCGACCATCGTCCGGACGAGCCGCTCGTGGCCGGGCACGTCGATGAGCCCGACCTCGGTGTTGTCGGGCAGTCGATACTCGGCGTACCCGACGTCGAGCGTCATCCCCCGCTCCTTCTCTTCGGGGAGACGGTCGGTGCGGATGCCGGTCAGTTTTTCGACGAGCGACGTCTTCCCGTGATCAATGTGGCCGGCGGTGCCCACGATGACCCGGCGGACGGTCGAGGGTGCGCGGGCGGGCGTGGGGGCGTGGGCTGTGGTCATGGAAGGCGCTACGACCTGGAAAGCGGCAAGCGTCGGACGGCATAGGGCGGGGCCGTCGGGGGGAACGACTAGCGTGGTACTGCGCCGATCCGCTCAACTACGGTAGAGCACGCCAACCGCCGGTACCGGCTGTTCCGTGGCGACCTACCGTAGCCGAGCGGATCGGCGAGGTTGGAAATCTACCGCCGAATCGGCCCGGATCCCCCGCACCGCGTGGTCTCGACTCGCACCGACGACACTTCGCCACGCATCGTCGTGGCCCCGGCCGCGCCGGACGAGGCGACGGCGCTCGCGCGCGCGATGGGCGTGCCCCGCCTCGTGGGGCACCTGCTCTGGAGCCGGGGCGTGCGCGATCGCGCCGCCGCGACGTCGTTCCTGACCCCGCGGCTCGCCGACCTCGTCTCGCCGGACGTGCTCCCCGACATGGCGCTCGCCGCCGCCCGCGTCGCGCGGGCCGTACGCGGGGGCGAACCGATCGCGGTGTGCGGTGACTACGACGTGGACGGCATGACGGGCACGGCGCTACTCGTACGATTCCTTCGATTGGCGGGCGGGACCGCAAGCTACGCGATTCCCGATCGCGTCTCCGACGGCTACGGGCTGTCCGTGCGCACGGTCGAGCGTCTCGCGGCCGAGGGCGTCAAACTCCTGATCACGGTCGACAACGGCGTCGGCGCGATCGAGGCCCTCGAGCGGGCGAAAGCGTTGGGACTCGACGCGGTCATTACCGATCACCATCTGCCGGGGCCCAAGTTGCCGCCGGCGGTCGCCATCGTGGATCCACATCGCACGGATGGGCCCCACCGAACCGATCAGGCAGCGGGACCCTCGTCCCACCTCTGCGGCTGCGGTCTCGCGTTCAAGCTGGCCTGGGGCACGTCGGAGGTCCTCCAGCGCGCGCGCCGGGACGAGAAGTTGAAGATGTTCCTGGTCGACGCGATCGGTTTGGTCGCGCTCGCGACCGTCGCCGACGTGATGCCGCTCGTGGGCGAAAACCGCGTGCTGGTGACGGCGGGGTTGTCGGCGTTGCGCGGGAGCAAGTCGCCGGGCATTCGAGCCTTGCTCGAGGTGGCGGGGCTCTCCGCCGCGACGTTGACCGCCGAGGACATCGCCTGGCGCTTGGCGCCCCGGTTGAACGCGGCAGGGCGCATGAATCACCCCGAGCACGCGATCGACCTCTTCACGACCGACGATCCCGAACTCGCGGCAACGCTCGCACAGGAACTCGAATCGGCCAACGAGCAGCGCAAGGAAATCGAACGCGGCATCACGCAGATGGCGCTCATCGAGGCCGGTTCGCGCGTCGAGGGGCGGCGCTCGCTCGTCGTGTCGGGCGAGGGGTGGCACCGGGGCGTCATCGGCATCGTGGCGGCGCGGCTCGTCGACGCCCACGCGCGACCGACGGTCGTGATCGGGTTCGAGGGGAGCGGTGGCCGGGGCTCGTGCCGGACGACGGGTGGCGTCAATCTCGTGGAAGCGCTGACGCAATGCGGAGCGTTCTTGACGCGCTACGGCGGGCACGCGGCCGCGGCGGGCCTCGAAGTCGACCGGTCACGCCTGATCGAGTTCGAAGCCGCGTTCGAAGAGGCGGTCCGCGCGCAACAGGGCGACGTCACGCCCGAGCGCACCGTCACGGTCGACGCCGAAGTGAGCCCGTCGGAGTTCAACCTCGACACGGCGGAACAGATCCGTCGATTGGCCCCGTTCGGATCGGGCAACCCGGAGCCGCGGTTCCTTCTGCGCGGCGTGCGGCTCGCGGGTCGCGCGAAACTGATGGGTGCGGGGAGTGCACACCTCTCATTCGTATTGCAGGCGCCGACCGGCGGCATCCGGGTCGTCGCGTTCCGCCAGGCGAACGCGTTCGACTTGGTGTCGTCGGGTACGCCCTTCGACATGGTGGCGACACCGACCGTCAACGAGTGGCGTGGCGTGCGCACGCCCGAGTTCCAGGCCTCCTCGATCCGCCCCTCCGCCCCCGCGTAATCTCGCGCAATCTCACTCTCCGATGGGTGTCAGACACTCTTGGGAGAGTGAGATCGGCGTCACTCGGGGATGCCGACGGGGCGAGGACCGCCGTCGAAGTAGAGGGCCACCTCGCGCGTGATCGCACCGGGATCGAAATCGAGCTCGACTCGGACGACCGACGCGGGGGTGCGGACTTTGCCCTTCTCGGATCCCTTCGTCGGCTTCGAATCGGTCAGTCGCGGGTGCTCGAGCAACGCACGTTCGCCCTCGCGGATTTCGATCTCGAGATCGGTCATCGACACGAGCATGCCGAGTTCCCCGATGTTGCGGATCGTGACCGACGCCTCACGCCCGCCCGCGAGGAGCAGGCGCGCCGGGATCTGGACCGCAATTCGTTCGGTTCGCCGTCGCTCGTCGGACACGGACACGCCTCCACCTCGCAATCTAGCCACGCCCCCGCGACCGGCGAAGGGGTTTCGCTCGACGACGCGTTACAAGGGCGTGACACCCCCCATCGGACGCGCGCAGAGAATCGCCCCGTGGGACGCCGGGCACTCTCCATCGCCGCGATCGTTCTCTGGCTCGGTGCGGGCTTGGCGTTCGGCCTCTTCGGGCTGCGCGCGATTCGCCTTGAACGCGCGTCGGCGAGCGACGACGCGCGGAGGCGAGCGGAGGCGGCCGTTCAGGCGGGTGTCCTCTACCTGCCGACCGCCGTATCCGAAGCAATCTCCGGAACGACATTTCGCATTCGCATCCTCGATGCGCAGGCCGGGACCGCATCCAATTCGGCGTCAGCGATCCCGCCCGAGGACGCTTTCCTTCTGAGCCAAGCGGCATATCTGGAACGAGCGGGTCAGGCACTTCAAGCCTTGGAACTGCTCGCGCGCATGACCGCCCCGGTGCAACGCTCGCTTACGACGGCTGTTGCGAGCCTACGCGCGGGAGCGCTGACGCTCGCGAGCGGCGCCGAGACGGATGCTGCGTCCCTCCTTGAGACCGCCGCCGGGTCGCCGCTCTCGTGGCGCGACCCCGACGGCATCCCTATCGCGCCCGCGGCGTGGCGGTTGCTCGCTACGATTGAAGCTCGGGCGGGGAAGGCGGAGTCGCTGTCTCGCCTCCTCGACGCGGCCGATGACGGGAACGTCGTCAGGCTTGACGGATCGATCGACCTGCCCGACTTGCTGCTCGCGACGGCGTACGATCTCGACCCAGCGCGTGATCGCCTCCCGGACGCCATCGTGGATCGACTGGACGTCGCGGAGGTCAGGGCGGCAGAGGGGCAACGGACCGTCCGGGCGATGGGAAATCGCGGAGTCGCGGTCGTCGAAGGCCGCGACCACCAGATGGCGACGGTCGCGGTCCGCACCGTCGACGACCCGTCGTCCATCACCGCGAGAAGCATGCTCTTCGTGCAGCACGCCATCGTTCGCCGAACCGGCATTCCACTCCGCTTGACGGGCGGGCCATCCGCAACGGCGCCTTGGAAGCGGGGCGAAGCGCCGCTCGAAGCGGTCTATGTGAGCTATCCGGATTGGGAGCAGTCGATCGCGAAGCCCGTCGGAATCGTCGCGCTCTCGATCGGGCTCGCTCTCTACCTCGTGGCGGGCGGACTCGCGATCCTCTGGCTGCGACGGAGTGCGAAGACCGCCCGCATGCAGGCCGACTTCGTCGCGGCCGTCTCGCACGAGATGAAGACGCCCATCGCGGGCATTCAGGCGATGGCCGAGATGCTGGCCGACGGCCGCGTGCCCGACCCCGCTCGCGCCCACGCCTACGCGGAACGCATCCGCGCCGAAGCGGCCCGATTGGGAGCGGGAGTCCGCAACGTGCTCGACGCCGCGCGCATCGAACGCGATCCCTCGTCGATCGTTCACCCCGTCCCCGTCGAGCCGTCCGTCCTCGTCGAAGACTTGGCGTCCGTCATGCGCCCGGTGTTCGAGGGTCGTGGATTTCGCTTCACGGTCAAGACCACCCCTTCCCCGCGCCCCATCCCCATCGACCCCGACTCGTTCGGCAGCGTCGTCGGCAATCTCCTCGACAACGCAGCCAAGTTCTCGACCGAGACCAAGGAGATCGACGTCGAGGCCCGCCCCGTCGCCAACGGCTATCGCGTGGCGGTGTCGGACCGCGGCCCGGGCGTCCCCCGCGACGAGCGCGCGAAGATCTTCGATCGATTCCAGCGCGGCGAGCATGCGCGCCGGATGGCGGTCCCGGGCGTCGGCCTGGGGCTCCACGTCGCGAGGAACCTCATGAAGGCGCACGGTGGTTCGATCTCGGTCACCGATCGCGGGGGCGGCGGCGCGGTGTTTGTGGTCGAGTGGCCCGGAGCAACTTCATGACCGAATCGAAAATCCTGATCGTCGAGGACGACGAGACGCTCGGCATGGCGCTCGAAGACGCGCTGAAGCAGGACGGCTACCGCGTTTCGCTCGAGAAGGACGGCGCCAAGGCGCTCGCCCGCGTCCAGAAGGACCGGTTCGATCTCGTGCTGCTCGACTTGATGTTGCCCAACGTGGATGGCTTCACGATCTGTCGCCGGATGAGAGCCGACGGCAATCGGACGCCGGTCCTGATGCTGACGGCCCGTGGTCGCGAGGACGACCGCGTGAAGGGCCTCGACTCGGGCGCCGACGACTATCTGGTCAAACCCTTCTCGATGCGCGAACTCCAGGCCC
>JANNRO010000135.1:0-21067 GCA_031401505.1 Planctomycetia bacterium | reverse complement strand
GGTCCGTCTGCTCGCGGTCGGGGAGCGGCGCGCGACCGTCTACACGGTCGCCGCTGCGACGGGTCTACGGCGCGGGGAACTGACCCGCCTCCGATGGCTCGACCTCGACCTCAAGGGCGGTATGGTGGACGTGCCGGCGGCGTCGGCGAAAGCACGCCGGGATCAGTCCGTCCCGCTTCGGGCCGACGTCGCCGCACTTCTCGTCGAGTTGCGTCGCGCTCGGCGCGGGGAGGCGGCGAGTGCCCGAGTGTTCCCGAGCGGGTGGATCCCGACGCATCGTTCGTTCGCCGAGGACCTCGTCGCCGCCGGGCTCGCGAAGGAGAAGGGCGAGGGGAAGGCACGCCGGATCGATGCGCGCGATGACGAGGACCGTGTTCTCGACTTCCACGCACTCCGGGGCACCTTCATCTCGTCGCTAGCGGCCGCGGGTGTCCATCCCCGGACCGCCCAAGCGCTCGCGCGCCACTCGTCGATCGAACTGACGATGAAGGCCTACACCGACCCCCGGCTCCTCGATCTGCGCGGAGCCGTCGAAAAGACCACGCCGGCCCGTGTGCCAGATTTGTGCCAGAATCATGCAGTTTCATGACGGATCGTGACGGTTCCCGACGGAATGGCCCCTCGCGGACGGCGGACCCGATTCCTCGATGGAACGCGTCAAACGGCCCACTGCGCCACGTTTATCAGCGCAATCGAATGGTGCCCGCTGTAGGACTCGAACCTACGACCCGGTGATTAAGAGTCACCTGCTCTACCAACTGAGCTAAGCGGGCGTGAGAAGCAAGGGGGGGAGTGTAGAGGCCGACGCCCGACCGGCAAGCCGCCGACAGGGAGAGAGCGCGATCTCGGTGTTCGGGCAGCTACTTCGCGGCCGCCGGCACGCCATCGACGAGCGTCGCCCGGCGAATTCGATCGCCCACCCGAATCCGGTCCACCACGTCGATTCCCTCGACGGCCGTGCCGAACGCGGTGTAGTGCTGATCGAGGTGGGGGGCCGACATGTGCATCACGAAGACCTGGCATCCCCCCGTGTCCTTCGTGCCCTTGGGCATGCCGAGCGTGCCCCGCAGGAACGACGCGTGCGGCGCGATCTCGTCGGGCACGGCGTGTCCCGCGTCGCCTGAGCCGTCGCCGCGTGGGTCGCCACCCTGGACGACGAATCCAGGTACGACGCGGTGCCAGAGCGTGCCGTCGTAAACGCCCGATGCGGCGGCCAGCACGAGGTTCACCGCATGGACCGGCGTCCAGACCGGATCGACGGCAAACGTGATCATCCCGGCGTCCGTCTCGAACCGGACGCGGGTTCCCTGGACACGGATCGAGTCCGCCAGCCGGAGGATCTCGAGTTCGGTGAGGTTCCCTTCGCCCTTCGAAAAATCGAGCCCCGCGATCGGTCCCTTCGGTCGCGGGAGCCCGAGCCACTCGTTGGGGTGCGCGTCTTCGAGCTCCGCCCGCGCCGCCAGCGAGGGGAACGCCTTCGCGGCCGTCCGTGCCGCGAGCCGGACCGTCGGTGCGGGATCGTCCAATGCCTTCGTGATCAGCGATTCGGCGGCGGGGCCCGCATCCGACACGATCGGTTTGCCCTCCGACGCCTTGTCGACGGGTCTTGGACCGCCAAGTTTGCCGACCGCTTCGACGATCGCCGCTCGGAAGTCCTGCGTGAGACGACCGGGCGTCGTGTCATAGAACGCCGCGAGAGGCGCCACATCGGCGCTCGTGCCGTGGTCGCCGACCAACGCCGCCGCTCCGGCTCGCACGATGGGGTCGGAGTCTTTGCATCGTTCGAGCCCGTATGCCGCGGCCTCGGGCTCGGGAATCTCGCCCGCGATGTCGAGCACGGCCTCGCGAACGACCGCGGCCAGCGTCTCATCGCGCCCGAGCGCCAAGAGCTCGGTGCGCAGAGTTGCGTCCGTTTTCGCGTCGGCGAGGCATTTGACCAGCGCGACACCCACGAGCGCGGCATCGAGACCGGCGGCCCGTTCGGAGTCGATGACCTTGCGCGCCGCGTCGAGTCCGCCGTTCGCGGCGAGAGCGATCGCCAATTGGAGGCGCACGCGCCCGTCGGTCTCGTGCGCGAGGAGATCGTCGACCACCGCACGCTTGGCGGCCGACGGCTTGATGGCGAGCGTCGCGGCGACGGACTCGCGGACCAGCCGATCGGTGTCGTAGCCGGCGGTCCAGAGCGCCTCGGCGGCGCCGGGACCCTCGTATCGGGAGAGGAAGCGGTTCGCGACGTCGGCGACGACACGCGGATCGGGATCGGCTGCGCCGCCGAGCGCGATCCGAACCGGATCAGAGGGGTCGTCGACGTTGGGTGCGAGCGTGGGCGGGAGGAGCACGGAGAGCGCCCGATGAGCGAACACGCGGACTTCGGGGTTGGGGTCGCGCGCGGCGTAGGGCGCGAGGCGACGCGCGAGCGCGGCATCGCCCGGCCACGGCGATTCCTTGGTCGATTTTGCGCGCCTTCGCGCCGCGGCGAGCCGCCAGGCGTCGGCGAAGGCTCGCGCTCGCAGGTCTTGATGCGAATTGATCGCGAGCGTGACGAGGGCTTCGAGCGCGCGCTCGGTCTCGAGCGCGACCGCGGCGTACGAGGCGGGGACGGTGACCAACGGCTCGGATTCGGTCAGCAGGGGAAGGAGGTAGCCGTCGGCACGGTGGTCGCCCACGTCGCCCAACGCATAGATGGCCCAGCCCCGGGTCGACGGCTTCTTCGAGTCGAGCAGCGGAAGGAGCGAGGGGACGAGCCCCTTCGCGCCCGAGAGGCCGGCTGCCCAAACGACGAGGTCGAGATCGGCCCCGCCGTCCGCGATGAGCGATTTGAAGCGCGCCTCGACGCCCGCGCGCGCGCCCAGACGCCCGAGTGCCACGATCGCGCGTGCGCGCAGTTCCCGGGGCGCGTTCGGGGTCAGGAAACGGTCGAGCCTTGCGGGGTCTCCTCGGCTGTGTTCGATGGCGGCGATCTCGGCCGCGCCCTCGTACTCGGACTCGGCGAGGACGCCGAGTTGGGCGTCGGCGGCGAGCGTCGCCTCGTCGGAACCCGCGAAGACGGGTGTGCTCGCCGACGCACCGGCGGCAACGAAGACGACGAGCAGGCGAAGGCCGAATCGGGACATCGGGGGGGCTCCGGGGGGCGGGATCGTAGCCGCCCGCCGGGATCGCGCGGGCACCTCCGTCGATCCCTTGACAGGAGATATTGAAGTGATATCATTACGATATGAACTCGAACCCCACCGCCACACCGCTCTCGACCTCGGTTTCGACCGAGCGCCCGGCCTCCGTCCGCGGGGGCCTGCTGATGTTGCTCCTGCTTCTCGTCCACCTGTTCGTCGTCATCGCGTGCCTGTCGGCGCCCGGATGGCTGACCACCGAAACACGATCCCACGGTTTCACGATGTCGGAGCCCGCGACGATCGCGTGGTTCGGTCTCGCCCTCGGCGTGCTGCTGCTCTTCGCGTGGATCCTCAATCTGACGGGCTTCTTCACCGTCGCCCCCAACACCGCGCGCGTCTTGACCCGTTTCGGCACCTATCGAGGTACGGTGCGAGAGAGCGGGTTCTGGTGGGTGCCCTGGTTCACGTTCCGGGCCGAGGTGACGCTGCGTGCGCAGAACCTCAACACGCCGACGATCAAGGTGAACGATCTCCTGGGCAACCCGATCGAGATTGCGGCGATCGTCGTCTGGCGGGTCGCCGACACCGCGAGGAATGCGTTCGACGTCGAGAACGGCGACAAGTTCGTCGACATCCAGAGCGAAGCGGCGCTGCGCCATGTCGCGAGCAGCCACCCGTACGACGACGGGCAGCATGCAGACATCAAGACGACGTTGCGAGGCAGCCGCGACGAGGTGGCGGCGGAACTCCAGTCCGAGCTGCAGAAGCGGCTCGATCGGGCGGGTGTCGAAGTGCTCGAGGCCCGGTTGTCGCACCTCGCGTACGCGCAGGAGATCGCGTCGGCCATGCTCCAGCGCCAACAGGCGACGGCGGTCATCGCGGCCCGGCAGAAGATCGTCGAGGGTGCCGTCGGGATGGTCGAGCACGCGCTCCAGATGTTGTCGGAACGCCACGTGCTCGAACTCGACCCCGAGCGCAAGGCGGCGATGGTGAGCAACCTGCTCGTCGTCCTCTGCAGCCACAACGCGCCGACGCCCGTGCTCAACACCGGCACGCTGTACTCGTAACGCGCGATGTCTGTGCGTGACACCAAGCCCGAGCGGGAGGCCACGGAGGAGGAGCGCAAGTCCTTCCTCCTGCGCCTCCCGCCCTCGTTGCTCGCCGACCTGCGCGGCTGGGCCGACGACGAGTTGCGCAGTCTGAACGGGCACCTCGAGTACCTGCTGCGCGACGCCGTCAGGCGTCACCGGCGCGACGGCGCACCGAAGTGACCTCCGTCAGCCGAGCAGGTGCTTGCGCACGTCCGCGGGCGTCGCGAGGATCGTCGTCGCGCCCGCGCCGGACAATTCGGCGTGGTCGCCGTAGCCCCACGTGATGCCGACGGGATGAAGCCCGTTGGCGAGCGCGGCGCGGACGTCCTCGCGGCGATCGCCGATCAACGGGGCTCCAGGGGACACGAGTCCGCGCGCGGGCAGTTCGTGTGCGAGCAGGACGGCTTTGTCGTCCTTCCCGGCGTCGAGGGGGGGGCCGATCACGCCCTCGAAGTGCGACGCGAGGCGCTCATGCTCGAGGATTCGTTCGGCATAGACGCGGGGCTTTCCGGTTGCGATCACGAGCCGCACGCCCTCGGCGCGAAACGACTCGATCAATTCGCGCACGCCGTCGTAGACGCGATTCTCGGCCCAGCCTCGTGTCGAGTAGTAGCGCCGAAAGTGCGTGACGCCTTCCTCGACGCGAGCCGAGCTTTCGGTGTCGAGCAGGCGCGCAAGGTTGCCGCGCAGCGGGGGCCCGACGCATCGGCGCAGTTCGGCGTCGGATGGCATCGGCACGCCCATCGCTGCGAAGGTGTGCCGGTAGGAGTTGGACAGACCCTCGAACGAATCGACGATCGTGCCGTCGAGGTCGAAGAAGACGATCGAAGGGCGGGCGGGACTCACGTCCACCATACGGCCAGCGCCGCGCCGACGAGGCCGTTGACGAGATTGACGCCATCGTTGTCGAGCCACGAGAGGCGCCGAGCGAGCGGCGTCGGCTTCTCGTTGCAGTGGACGGTCGATTCGACGACCGCGGCGCAGACTCCGCATGTCCCTTTGCGCTGAAGCCAAGCGCCGAGCGCGCTGTCGGCGAGCCCGGCCGCGACGCCCGCGGCTGCAAGCGGGAGCAGGGCGTCGAACGACGTGCGCGCGACGAGGAGGAATGCCAGCGGTGCAAGGCACGCCCCGACGAGGCTGGCCGCGAGTCCCGCGATCGTGACGCCTCCGCTCTCGCCCGATCGAAGCGGCTTTCCCGAAACGAGGCTTCGGGGCGTCCCGCCGTAGCGCGTCCCGATTTCGGTCGCCAGCGTGTCGGCTCCGAGTGCCGCGAGCCCACCGAGGAACACGGCGAGACCGATCGAAACGTGGAACAGGCCCAATCCCGCCCCGACGAGCGATACGAGGCCGTTGGCGCCCACTTGCGTCAACGTGCGGGGTCCCTCGTCGGTCGGGCCGCCCGGGAGCTTTCCCGCGAGCGTCGCGACGAGGAACGGCGCCAGCAGGGCGGCGAGTGCCGACCAGCCGAACGCCGCCGTCGAGAAGAATCCGAGGATGACGGCCCCGGCGGCGCCCCCGCGGGTCAGCCAGCGAAGTCGGATCGACAAGAGTCCGATGACCGCCAGGAGTGCGGCGGCGGTCGCGAGGGAGAGGGGGTCGCGCATGGTCGCCCCGAGCGTCGAGGCGGCGCGATCGTACTCGCGCGCACCGGTCCTCCGACCGTCGTACGGGGCCGTGACGACGAGCCCTCGCGCGTCGAGCGTCAGGACCAACGCGCCCTCCGATCCGGTCGCACGCGTGCCCGCGGGGAGGCGCGCGACCGCCGAGGGCGGCGTGCTCGCGAGCCAGATCGAGGGGCGAGTCGCGGTAACCAATCGGTCGACGCCCTGGTCCGGGTGGCCGTGGTGGGGGAGCACGAGCGCCGTCGCGCGAAGTTCTTCGTGTGCGGCGAGCAACGCCTCGACTCCCTTCGTCTCGCGATCGCCCGGCAGGAGGATCGACCCCCACGGCGTATCGATCGCGAGCACGAGACAGTCGTCGTTGCGCGAAGCGCCCACGACGCCGTCGAGCGAGGGGCCGAGCACGCGCACGCACCCCCAGGGTCCCGCGAGGAGACCGTCGCCGTCGAGCGCTTCGACGATCGGCAGCCCCGTCGCCGCGAGCCGCGCTCGCACGAGCGGGTCGAACCGGGGTGGAATGACGAGGGTCGTCGAGGGGATTTCCGCCAGCACGCGCGGGATCGCGCCCGAGTGATCGGAGTCGGCGTGCGACACGATCGCGAGATCGAGCGTCGTGGCACGCAACGCATAGAGCGCCGGCAGCACGATGCGGTCGGCGGGTTCGCGTCGATCCCGACTGCCGGCATCGAGGAGAACCCGTCGACCGTCGCTCGTCTCGAGCAGCGCCGCCTGTCCGTGCCCGACGTCGAGCAGCGTCAGGCGTACGCCGTCGACGGGCAGGGCTTCGCTGCGGGACGCCAGATCGACCAGCAAGGCGAGCAGCACGATCACGGAGGCGAACGCCACGCGCGCACCTCCGCGTGCCAGGCCCACGAAGGCCGCGAGATAGGCCGCGTACCAGAGGGCATCCGGGGGTTCCACGGGTCCCGTCGCGCAACCGAGCGCTTTGGGGAGATCGAGAAACCAACGCAGCGCCACGATCAGCGCTTCGACCGCACGCACGAGCGCCGTGCCCAGGATCGGCATGTCCTCGACGGCCGCCGCGGCCGCGCCCGCGACGAGAATCAGCGTCGAGAGCGGAACCGCGACGAGCCCGACCGGGATCGCGATCCATCCGGCCTGTCCCATGGCCGCGACGGCGAACGGCGTGCTCGCGAGCCACGCGGCCGTTCCCGCCGCGAGCGCGGATCGCACCCAGGCCTTCGGGGGCGGCGTACCGGGCAGTCGGAACGGTTCGCGCACGACGAAGCGCCGGAGGCGCGGCGCAAGCAGGATCAATCCCGTCGCCGCCGCGAACGACATCCGGAAGCCTGCGTCGGACCCCGCGCCCGGATCGAGGACCGCGTATCCCGAGGCGACGATCGCGAGCAGTACGGTGCCCGTCGGCTCGCGCCCGAGCAGCCGTCCCCCGAGGAAGAGGATGAACCCCGCCGCCGAGCGCACGACGGGCGGCGCCGACCCCGTGAACGGGACGAGCAACAGCGTCGCTCCGAGCACGATGCCCGCGGCCGGCCTCGGCGGCACGCGGGCGCGACGCAGCAACCAAAGCAACCCGGCCGTCAGCAACGCGACTTGCGAGCCCGAGATCGCCAGGATGTGGGCCGCTCCCGCCTCGCGGAATCGGCGGCGATCGTCGGGCGACAAGCCGCCACGATCTCCGAGGCAAAGCGAGCGCAAGAGCCCCGCGTCGTCGGCCCGGAACGCCGCGTCGAGCGCACGGGCGGCGCGCGCGCGCCCGCGGGCGAGCGTCGTGAGAGGACCGTCGCCGTGCCGGATCACCGTGACGGCGCGCCCGTCGGGCACCAGCAACCGCGCGTCGATGCCGTGGCGCGCCGCCGATGCACGGGCGTCGAACGCCCCGGGGTTCGTGGGGCGGGCGATGGCGTCGACGATGCCCGCGAGGTGGACGCGGTCGCCGGGGAGGAGGGCCGGGCGGCCGGACGCGGGTCCCGTCGCCCAATCGCGATCGCGATCGCCGCCGCCCGGGGGCGGCGGGGGCACGAGACCGTCGAGGCGGACCGATCCGATCTGGGGCCCGTTCGCGTCGGTCCACCGCGTGACGTCGAGCACGAAGTTCACGCCGCCGCGGCCCGGCGGATCGGCCCGGGAGATGGTGCCCACGAGGTCGAGTCGGGCGCCGGCGGGCGGAATCGCCCGCACGAACGGTGCCTCGACGTCGAGGGCCTTCGCCCGCGCTCCGGCGCCGAGGCCCACGAGTGCACCGATGGCGAATGGGCGCCACGACGACCGACCCCGGAGCAGCGCTCCGAGGCACGCGATGCCGAGCAGGAGCACCGGCCCCCCGTGCCCCCCCTGATCCGACGACCCGCTCGCCCCGCCCGTCCAGAACCCTGCCGCGATCCCCAGCGCTCCAGACACGACGGGAGAAAGGGATCGCACCCTCTATCCACGCGATAGGACGTTCGTGCGTCACGAAAAATGCACCTTTAGGGCTTGCTACGTAGTGCCAAGCGATCCACCCCCGAGCCCGATTCAAATCCCACTGATCTTCATCCAGCGCCCGGAACGGATTTGAGAGACCGAGTCGGCCCCGTTGACAGCCCCTGACCCCGATGCGAACTTTTCTTCGGGGCCTTCGGGACCTTCGAGGTCGCTCGTTCTCGCACGGGGTGGGCGAGGAGGAGGAGCGGAAGTGGCTAGCGCGAAACGGTCCAAACGGCGTTGGGGCGGTACTTCCTCGAAGGATCCTGGCGATCCTGCGGACTATGAGATTCCGGCGGTTGCGATCGAGATCCTGCGGGCCCATCCAGCGTACCGATACGTCTTGGAACTTCTGGGGGCCCCGATCGTCGACGAATCCGACCGCGCCAAGCCGCTGTCCGTCGCGATTTTCCGTGAGCCCGCGCACGCTGGTCGTCAGCATCCGCTCACGCTGATCGCCCACAGGCTCAAGAAGTCGCGGCGCCACGTCTCCGAGGACTTCTTCAGGCAGACGGGGATTCGTCTACTCGACGTGATCCAGCGACTGGCGATGAAGCGAGTTGCGATCGCCCTGCGCGCGACGGCCGAGAATCCCGAGCAGGCCGAGAAGATCGAGACGATCGCAAGGCGCGAGGGGTACACGAGCGGTTCCGCGATGGGGCGGCGGTACGCGGAACTGACGGGGGAGACTCCAACCGAGTACCGGCGATCCTGGCGCCTGCATCGCAAGCGGAGCGACCGGCGGGACACTTCGGGCACGGCCGACTGTCCTCCAATGCCCGACACGCCGATTTGAGAGATCGGCATGTTTGGCCGAGTGCTTGACACCTTTGGTCGAACGATCTGCACACTTGGTCGAACGATTCGCACCTTTGGTTGAACGGTCGTTCACAACGGCGCTCGACGGCTCCGTAGAGTGCGCCATCACGACGCTTGGCGACGTTCTCGGATGGATCGTTCTCGGACCTCGAGCGGGTCGAGGGTAATCGAAGCTGTTGGAAGGAACGCAAGCCGTGGAACCGCACCCCTTCGTACTGCGTACGCCGTACCCCTCGCGCACGACTTGGCCGACGGCCCTCGACGAACTGCTGACGAGCGCGACGATCGCGAGCGCGCGGCGCGTGCCGGGGGCGCCCTCGCTCGAGCGCATGCGAGACGCCATCGAGGATGTCGCTTGCATCGACGCCTCTCGGGGGCGCAACTGGTTCCACCTGTGCTTCCTCGATGCACTCGAAGGGCTCGAGATCGACTTTGATGCGACGCAGTCCGACGACTGCGACCGGGGCTGGTACCTGGCCGGGGCGATTCATGCGTTGGCCGGGCGCCATACCGGCGCGAGAAGCGTCGTCCTCCTGGATCACTTTCCCGGGGAGGTGAGTGCTCTGCTCGGGGATCGGCACGAGGCATGCGGGGAGACCGTTCGACCGCGTTTCGATATGTGCTGCCAGACCGGGCGGATCGCCGAGGCGATTCGGGCCCTCGTTGCGAAGGCGGTCTGCAAGGGGGGCCCACCTCTCTTCGAGCGCCTGCTCGAAGAGGCGTGGAGTCTGCTCGCCGCGTCGTGCGTCGGCGACGCCTCCTCGATCGCAGGGCTCCTCGAGTGCGCGATTGACGACCTCCGCCAGCACGACGCCCGTACTCGGGCAGGCTTCGCCCACGAAGTGGCGATCCTTCGCGCCTCTGCCCACCAACTTCGCGGGGAGTTCGACCGCGCCGCCGAAATCCTCGGACTCGTCGCGTGCTCGGGCATCGGACCGCTCGCCTCGCAGGCGCACGTCGACCTCGGACTGGTCGCCTGCCGCATTCGCCCGCTCGCCGACGTGGCCCTTCCGGCGTCCGCCGGGGAGTTCCTCTCGACCGCCCGCCGACTTGCTCCCGGCCGCGAGCACGTTGCTCTCGGCGCGACCCGCGACAACTGCCGCCGCGCCGAGGCCGCGTACGTTCTCGGCGTCGTCTTCATTGCGTCGGGTGCCGTCGAGTGCACGCTCGTGCCGCTCGAGCGGGCGGTCTCCTCTCCCTCGGAACGAGATGCCGTCGCCGGAGACCACGCCATCCGGCCCCGTGCGCAGCGCGATCTCGCCCTGGCGCTTGCGGAGACGAGCGACGCGAGTCGCGCCGAAGAGGCGCTCGTGCAACTCGAGATGGCGGTCACGTCGCTCGGAACCGTCCCGACGTACCTCTTGTCGCGAACACTGGCAGCCCTTGCCTCGACTCGAGCCGACCTCAGCCATCGTGCGCCGTCGGCGCGCCGTCCGTGGGTGGGAGATCGGCTCGACGAGGCGATGGCGCGGCGTAGCACCCGCAACGAGCATGAAACGCTGCGAGAACGACCTGTCGACCCGGCCGGCGAAATCCAGTGTTGGGAGATGAACATGCCTGAACCACTGCCATTCGAAGGACTCGGCTATTGGGTGCCCGGCGTTCAAGTCGAACATCGGGACGACGTGACGTGGATACCGGTCCCGAGAGCGTGAGCGTGGAGGCGACCGCTCGGAGCGGCAAGTCCCTCGCACTGATGGTCCGTCTCTCGTTGTCGGTGTCGGGCGAATCCACGTCCGGATGGAACGACCTTTGGTTTCTCACATGAAGCCCGGCGCCCCCGCGAGAGCTTTGAAGTGGGCTCCTCGCGTCGAGATTCCCGAGGCCGTCTGTCACAGATCGTCACCGCCACTGGAAGGACGCGCCGATATGGAGTACTGGGGCGAATCTCCTCGTCAGACACTCGAGACGCTCATCGGTCGTCGGCTGCCATGGCCCCAGCTGGCGAAGGCCGCGCTGTCGATTCCAGTGTTCGGCGACCATCGGGGGCACCCTGATAGTGGGGTTCGTGGAATCAGGTCGCCTCAGCCGGAAGACCCCTCCATTGTCTCGCTCGGCGAGGAGCGGGATGTCCGGCGAAAGGCGCAGGAAACGACGAACGGGAGGTATTGCGATGGACTTCTCCGAACGGATGACGCTAGCGCCATCTGAGACGCGAGTCGGTGACTGGATGCCGTGGACTTCGCCGGCGCCAGCCGAGTTGACGGTCACTACTCTCGTGAGCACGCCCCGCGGGGAGTTCGAGTGCGCGATCGAGGAGCGTTTAACCGAGACCGTGGCATGCACGCGCCACTCGAGCCGGCACTCTGCGCCTGGCAGGGTGTGGGCGCGCGTCGAGATGACGCCGCAGCGGGAGTTCCGCATGCGACTCACCTCGCACGCTTTGGACGACATCCAATTGGAAGTCGGACTTCGGGGCCAGCCAATGCCGTAGCTCACGCGCCTTGACAGCACCTGCGTAGTGACGGGCGACCTGAAGTGTCGCCCGAAACGAGCCCGCAATGGGCCGAACTTCGGAGATCTGTGTCAAGTATGAACGGCCCCTGCCGCACCAGCGAGGCGATTTGTCTCTTTCGCGCGCAGATGCGAGGCAGCCACAAGATAGCCCATTGACAAGTCAGCGGAGAGGTCTAGAGTCTCACTGGTCAAGAGCCATTCGGCTCTCCAGGCGACGATCCGAAACAAGACAATTCAGAAGGAGGTTGGTCATGCGTATTGGTCAATGGATCTTCAAAGCGGGCGGGACGACGATGTACAGCCCGAGCTTCGGGCGTGGCGGACTCGGCTGCGTCTTCAACGCAACGACGTTGGCGATGCTCGGAACTCCGTCGCTCGTCATCACCGTTCAGCACAAGAACCACGATGACACGACGTGGGCGAGCGCCGGAACGTTTTCGTCAATCACGACGCTCAACCAGTTCACGCAGGATCTCTCACCCCTGAAGGAAGAGATTCGGTTTGCGTACGTCATCACGGCAACCAACGATTGGGAGGGATTCCTCCTCCTCATGACCTCTCCGACGTGGCGTCCGTACGCATAGGCGATCGTTTCTAAGGTTCGATCTAGGAACGGAACAAGGAGCGCTTGCCATGTCTAACGTCTTCACGGAACGTCAAGATGCCTTTCGGGCATCGATGGTTGGAAACGGAAGCGTGGCGAGCGCTGCGCCTAGTAGGTTGCAGACGGATCAGATTGAGGACGATCACGATGAGGGCGTGACGCATTCGTGCGGTGATTGTGCTGGCGGGGCGCCTTGCGGAAACTGTGGCGGCAATATCAGAAGAGATCACCCTGCATACCAAGCCCTCTCGTGGGGAATGCGAACCATACAGTCGGGGTCTGATCCATTTTGGACAGCGGCTCAAGTCGCTCAAGTAGTTCGTGATGCTCCCAACCGGTCGGCGGACCTAGAGTGGTCGGCAGTCGATTCGATGATTCGGCGAAGTCAGTCACTTCGTGTCGTCATGGCGCAGGGACGCAATGCAGAGTCCATGATGATGTCGGCATGGCGTGGAGCGATGTCTACCAATTTCGATGGGCCGATCGGCGTACCACCCGGTGTTCTGGCGGAATGGGTGCCCGGGGGCGGCGATCCGAAGCCCAAGTTACCCACTGCTCCTCAACGAGATATCCTGAATAGGGAGATTCCGATGCAACCCGTTGAGACCGGGGGATACTCATGCTGCCCAAATCTCTGGTACCCGCAAGAACTTACAGGGCCACACATATCGGGTCGAGGCACATTCACTGCAGGTTCGGAGAGTGTCGAAGGTGTTCGCGTAGAGATGGGATTCTCGTTTCAGGCAAAGTTCAAGCCGAAGACTGTGCCTCCCTGTTCATGCGAGTGTTGTGAATTTGTGCATATAATCTTCACGAATCACTTCACGGTGAGCACAAATCCGTTTGCGCCAGTCGACCCGAGGGAGAGAGGCGAGGATGAGTGTGAGTTTCAGGTATATGACCCGATCACCAAGAAATGGCACATTGAGAGACATCCACGTAACTGGCGGGGTCCGGGTGCCGGATGGGAGAGCAGCTGGGAAAGCAGCCGTCGCACGAAGGGAATAACTTGGGACGGCCCCTATTGCTATGGCGATCGTGGACGACCGGCAAGCCCGAAAGGATCGAAGCGTGAGAGGGAGGGTGATCCGATTCCGCCTCCCGAACGGAAAGAGCCGTGTAAAGTCGAAGCAAATGACCACCCGTCCATCGTAGCCGCTGGTGGCGCAACGACGACTTGGTTGTGGGAGTCTTTTGGCGTCGTATACGATGTCTGCCATCGGATCGTCAAGCGAGCGTCCTACGTAATGTGGGCAATTACTGTTAAGGTCCCGTCAGATCCCAGTGAGCCAGTGGAGTTGGATACTAAGAGTTCGTCCAATTCACACGGCGATCTCGATTTGAAGGCGATGCGCGGCATGTCCGGTAACGACGAAGGCGCTACTCCCGACCCCACGAGCGAGGGATCTGCGGGGGATGGCAGGTGAGAAGCGGCACTATCGTGGTCCTAGTTGCAGTTATGTTCGTTTCGGCGTGTTGCCGCGCTTCCGTGTTAAGGCAACAAGTGCGTATGGTCCCGACCCCTGTCGTAGAGAGTGTCTTCGTTGGTGAGGGCGTTCGGAGCGTTGTCGAGTACGTGGAGCGTTCAGACGGGTCGGTGGAGATCTTCGAGATGGAGCGCAACGCTCGGCAGGGGCTCTCGCATTACGTCGGAACGCGCTCTGCGGCGGATGGAAGAGCATTCTTGACAAACGCGATCTCGCCGATCGAGCATCGGGTGCGTCTCGTCAGGGCTCCCAGTGAAACGAGTCGAATATTGGAATCGATAGCATTTGATCCTCCCCGGGGCGCCCCGATTGAGCTCAAGTTGGTTCCATCTCGAATCTCTATGGAGTTCAAGCCAAATCGAGGTGGGCAAGAAGTGCTGTTCGATAGGTACAAGTAGATCAAGTGACTGCCGCTGTACGAGGACGGCGCCCATCTTCATATCAAGGGGCGTTGACGGTTTGATCCCTACCCCGTCTTCGCCACCCGCTCCCCCGAGATCAAGGCATCGAGCGCCCTGACCGCCTCGACCATCTTCTCGGGTGTCGTCCCTTCGTAGCGGGTCCCGAGGTCGGCGCCCTTCACGAGGTGCTTTGCAGTGTTGTAGGGACGGCGCTTTCTCGGTGTCCACGGTCTCGCAGTCAGGATCGCGATGCGCTGGTGGATGAGCGATGAGGGATGGGTCCTCACGGTGAATGGGAGAGTTGCTCCTCGGCTACACTAGGACCAATGCACCCCACGTCCCATTCCGACTCGCTCGAATTCCTCAAGTTCTTCCCCCCGGGGCACACCGAGCTAGTCCTCACGTCCCCTCCCTACGGAAGTGGCATGGGATACGAGGGCGGAACGCATACCCACGTCAAGGGGCGTCGGAGGATCGACCCCCGAGGCCAACGTCGATGATCCGTCGCAAGAGGGCGATACGTTCCGGCGTGGCTTCCCCGAGGTCGCCGCAGGGAATGATGAGGCCCCCCGCCTTGCCGGTTTCAGGGTCGGCGAACTGCGCCCCCCAAGAGCGATCGGACTTTCGGTGGATTCGTAACGGCATGGGTTGAGTCCTCTGGGTTTCGATCCGACGAGAGCGCAAGATTGGGGGGACCCAGAGAACAATCTGGATCGGGTCTCATCGTCTTCAGATACGCCCCTCATGCTTGGGTCATGGAAACCAACGAACGTCCTGACGATTCTTACAACATTTGTTCAACGATCGACCCCCAGACCCCGCATGTTTGCTCGCCGAGAAATCGACTGAAATTCCACAGATGCCGTACTCAAGCATCGGAACGGAATCCTCTTTTCTAATGCGTCACGAACTATCCGCGTATCCTCGCGCGGTGGCGTTTTCACACGAGTCCGCACCGACCCGGCCCCCGACCTCGGCGTCGGGGTCCCTGCATCGCGACATCGGCCGTCAGGTGATCCGCCTCGAAGCGGACGCGTTGTCGGCGCTCGGGGCGCGCTTGGGCCCCGAATTCGACGCCGCCGTGGACGCGATCCTCGGGTGCGCGGGGCGCGTGATCCTCTGCGGGATGGGGAAGTCCGGACAGATCGCCCAGAAGATCGCGAGCACCCTCGTCTCGACGGGGACTCCGGCCGGGTTTCTCCACCCGGCCGAGGGGTATCACGGCGACGTCGGCGTCGTCACGTCGAAGGACGTCGTGATCGTGATCTCCAATTCGGGCGCGACCAGCGAAGTGCTGGGGCTCCTCCCGACGTTCCAGGCCCTGGGCGCCAAGGTCATCGCGCTGACGGGGTCGGCAACGAGTCCGCTCGCGCGTGCGGCGCACATCGTCGTGTGTTGGGGCGAGATTCGCGAAGCCGATCCGCTCGGCGTCGTACCGACGGTCTCGAGCGCGCTGACGCTCGCGCTCGGCGACGCGTTGACCGTGGCGGTGATGACACGACGGGGGTTCGGCGCCCGGGAGTACGCGCTCATTCACCCGAGCGGGCTGATCGGGCGCAAGGTGACGCTCCGCGTCGTGGACCTGTTGCGGGGGGCGGACACGAATCCCGTCGTCCGCTCGGACTCCACGTTCCAGTCGGCCATCGACGCGCTGACGCGGCACACGCTCGGCGGTGTGTCCGTCGTCGACGAGGGCGGGCGCCTCATCGGGCTATTGACCGACGGCGACGTGCGTCGAACCATCGCGGCGGCCGACGGTGCGATCAAGGACCTCCTCGCGCGGCCCGTCGCCGACTTCATGACGAGGACGCCCACGTCGATCGGCGCCGAGACGCTTGCCTTCGACGCGCTTCGCGCGATGGAAAATCATCGGCCAAAGCCCGTCTACGTCATGCCCGTCGTCGATCCGACGGGACGTGCGATCGGGTTGATCCACATGCACACGCTCGTCCAGGCCGGACTGACGAGCGGAAAGGACGAGGGATGAGGCTCGCACGCACGCTGTTTCGGGAGTACGACGTCCGAGGGCGGGTGCCCGAGATCTTTCCGGACGCGACCGACGAATTGTCCGACGCAGGCATGCGGCATTTGGGACAGGCGTTCGGGACGCTCGCCAAAGAGCGGGGGCGGTCTTCGGTCGTGCTCGGCTATGACCTGCGCACGTACTCGGAGCGGCTCGGTCGCTGCTTCGGCGAGGGAATCGCCGCCGCCGGGCTCGAGGTGATCGACATCGGCTGCTGCCTGACGCCCACGCTCTACTTCGCGCAGATCCACCTGAAGATCGAGGCCGGCGCCATGATCACGGCGAGCCACAACCCGCAGGGCTGGAGCGGGATGAAGCTCGCGACCGAGTACGTGACGACGCTCGGCTCGGCCGACATCCAGCGGTTGAAGGCGATCGCCGACGACGGACCGCTCGCGACGGGCAAGGGGCGCGTCCGCAAGATGGACGTGCGCGAGGCGTATCTCAAGGATCTTTCGTCGCGGGTCAAACCGGTCAAGAAGTTGAAGGTCGTGCTCGACTGCGGCAACGGGACCGCGTCGTACTTCGCCGTCGACGCCTACCGTCGCGCGGGCTTCGAGGTCGTGCCGCTCTTCTGCGAGCCCGACCCGCTCTTTCCGAACCACTTCCCCAATCCGAGCGAAACCAAGAACCGGCTCGCGGTGCGCAAGAAGGTGCTCGAGACCGGCGCCGACCTGGGGCTCTCGTTCGACGGCGACGGCGACCGCCTCGGGGTCGATGACGAGAAGGGCCAGGGAGTCAATGCCGACCTCGTGTTGATGCTGCTCGCGCGCCAGGTGCTCTCGCGCGTGCCCCGCTCGAACATCGTGTTCGACGTCAAGTGCTCGCAGGCGCTGATCGAGGACATCACGGCGCACGGCGGGACACCCGTCATGTGGAAGACGGGCCACTCGCACATCAAATCGAAAATGAAAGAAGTCTCGGCGCCGATCGCGGGCGAGCGCTCGGGGCACATCTTCCTGAAGGAAGGCTTCCACGGCTTCGACGACGGGATCTTCGCGGGCCTGCGGCTGGCCGAGTACGTCGCGGGCACCGGCAAGCCCCTCTCGCGCCTGCTCGCCGAAGCACCGCACTACGTGACGTCGCCCGAGATCCACGTCGACTGCGGCGACCTCGTCAAGTACGGCGTCGTCGACCAGTTGACGGCCGAGTTGAAAAAGGACTACCCCGGCCAGGTCATCGACATCAACGGCGCGCGCGTCCAGTTCGACGGCGGCTGGGGGCTCGTGCGGGCGTCGTCCAATCTGCCGGAATTGGTGCTCGTCTTCGAGGGCAAGACCCCCGAGATCATGACCCGCATCAAGGATGACTTCCGCCGTCGGCTCGCGCGTCACCCGGAGGCCGGGAAGACGTGGCACAACGAGTGAGAACGGAGCGCACGGATCGGACGCGGATGGGCGTGCAGAATCGACGGGTCGGCGAGCGACTCCTGGGCCTCGCCGAGGCGGTCGGCGGGGCCGCCGTCCGCGCGCTCGCGCGGGCGAGCCGCCCCCGGCCCGACGTCGTGCGCATCGTCGGGCTCTCGCGCTCGACCGTCGTGCGCTTCGACGAGTTCGGAGTTCCGCACATCCGCGCGGCCTCGGAGGCCGACGCGTTTCGTGCGCTCGGGGCCTGTCACGCGCTCGACCGCTTCTTCGCGATGGACATGACGCGGCGGCTGCTCGCGGGTCGGCTGTCGGAGATCGTGGGGGAGCGTCCGCTCGGAAGCGCGGCGTTGCCGCCGCTCTCGAAGGGCACGACGCTGGACGCCGACAAGCTGATGCGGGTGCTCGATCTGGTTCCCGCCGCGCGTCGGGCACTCGAGGCGGCGACGCCCGATGAGCGCGCGCTGCTCGACGCCTACGTCGAGGGCGTCAACGCCGTCGCGTCGAAACTCGGGCCCCGGACGAGCTTCGAACACCGGCTGGTCGGGCTCGCGATCGAACCGTGGACGCCGCTCGACGCGGTCCTGATCGGCAAGGGGATGGCGCTCGGGCTGTCGTTCAAGTGGCGTTCGACGCCGGTCTTCGCGGCGATCGCCGAGGCATTGGCCGACAAGCCCGCCCATCTGGCCGCGATCCTGCCCCGTGTGCCGGGCGAGGGCGAGCCGGTCATCGCGAAACTCGCCGCCGTCTCGCGCGGGATCGCGGGGGCGCTCGAGACGCTCGGGTGGGAGGCCCCGATCGCGGGCAGCAACTCGTTCGTCGTCGGTGGCGGGCGATCGGCGTCCGGGTATCCGATCCTCGCCAACGACCCGCACCTCTCGCTCGCGCTGCCGTCCATCTGGTATCTCGCGAGCGTGACGGGCGGTGACTTCTCGGCGGTCGGTGCCACGCTGCCCGGCGTCCCCGGTGTCGTGATCGGACGCACGCCGACCGCCGCGTGGTCGTTCACGAACGTCCAATTGGACGACGCCGACCTGTGCACCGAAGAGATCGACGGGACCGGGACGCGCTACCGGCTCGACGGCCAATGGCGGGACCTCGAGGTCGAGACGCAGGAAATCCGTCGCAAGGGCCGGGGGCCCGTCATTTTCCGCGTCCGGCGTACGCATCGGGGGCCGCTGCTCTCCGACGCGCTCCCGGGGACCGCCGGGCGGGCGCTCTCGCTGCGACTTCTCCTGCATGAGACGACGCGCGACATGCAGGCATTCCTCGTGCTCGGTCGAGCGCGCGTGGCGGCCGATTTCGAGCGGGCGGCCGAGGGATACGGTTCACCCGCACAGAACCTCGTCTATGCGACGTCCGCGAAGGAGGCCGGCTACGTGTTCTTCGGACGCGTTCCCCGTCGCGATCCCGGGCCGACACCCGCGCTGCCTCGGGACGGGACGAAGTCGGCAGGAGACTGGTACGGGTTGCTGCCCGAGACCGCACTGCCGCGCTTTCGCGTGCCGCCCGACGGGTTCCTCGTGACCGCGAACCAGCCGACGACGGGGCCCGAGTTCCCGCCCTACCTCTCGCATCTGTACGAACCGGGATACCGCGCCGCGCGCATCGCGCAACTCCTCTGCGGGCGACGGGACCTCGGTCCGGACGATCTGGCGGCGATCCAGACCGACGCGTTCAATCTCGGCGCGGAGGCGTTTCGCCGTGCGGTGATCCTTCCGAGCGCGGAGGCGATCCGACGCACGCGGCCGCCCGCGGTACCGATGCTCGATCGCCTGCTCGCGTCGTCGGGGGCCGAGGGTGTCGACGCCGTCGGGCCCGCGCTGCTTCACTTCGTCTACTTCCACCTCGCCAAGCGCGTGTTCGGCGTGCACCTCGGCGACGACCTCGTGCGTCGCTGGATGGCGTTGATGAACCTGATGGACGAGCCGCTCCTGCGGGCGTTCTCCGATCCGGAGAGCCCCTGGGTCAAGCCCGCGGTCCGGGCGACGTTGCTCGGCGAGGCGCTCGAGGAGGCGGCGAAAGACCTGGCCGCGCGGGGGCACGGAATCGACGCCCCGTGGGGCCGCGTTCATACGCTGACGCTCAAACACCCGTTGAGCGCCGTGCCCGTCATCGGGCGCGCGTGGACGCTCGGGCCCTATCCCGCGTCGGGCGGACCCTATACGCCGAGCGCGGGGCAGTACCTCCACGATCGGCCGGTCGACATGCGCGTCGGGGCGAGCTACCGCCACGTGATCGACTTCGCCGATCCGGAGCGCGCGTCGCGCATGGTGCTGTACGGAGGCCAATCGGGTTCGATCGGATCCCGCCACTACGCCGACCAGATGCCGCTGTGGCTCGACGGGACGTCGCTTCCGATGCGGCTCTCGACGTGGCCCGAGACCGGGCGGGACTTGCGACTCGTGCGGGCGTAGTGGCGCGTACGCGCGCTCGTGCGCTATCGCAGTTTCAAGTACGCCGTCAGGAACCGACCCTGCGGCAGGTCGGCGACGCCCGCCATCGCTTCGGACCCGTCGAAGTAGTTCTTCGTGACCAGGAAGTCGAGTCGGTCCTGCGGGACGCCCAGCCAGTCATAGGCGACCCAGTACCGGAGATCCGGGGCGTTGGGAAAGCGCTGCGAATGCGTGCGATCGACCCGCACGCGGGCGAACCAGCCCTCGAACGATTCGGCCCCCTTCAACCCCAGCACGGCACCGGTCGCGAGCACGCGACCGCAGCCCACCCGGACTTCGGCTGAGACACAGGGCGCGCCGCCGTAGGCCTCTTCCATGTCGTACGACCAGAGGAGCGGACGAGCCGCCGCCGTGCGCGGCAGCACCGGGGCGAAGACGACCATCACGTTCGGGCTCGAGGCGAGCGTCGCCGACAGCGATTCGGCGACGCCGAGCGCGGGGACGACGAGACGATCGGAGATCGCCGACGACAGATACGTGCCCGAGTCGAGTTTCAAGCCCTTGGGCGAGGGGTCGAAGGCGTCGGGGAGAATCGCCTTCAAGACCGCGTTCTCGAGCCCGGCGGAACAAACGACCGTGCCGCCCAGGTGAAGGAAGGTCGAGAGCGCGGCCTCGCCCTTGCCGTCGATCTCCCCGGGTCCGTCGATGTAGACGACGTCTTCGGGCGTCGCACGCAGCGTCGCGAGCCCCGATCCCGACGAGTAATTGACGACGGTGTAGCCCATTTCCGGCAGCGCCAACTCGCCGCGATCGTCGTTGCCCCGGACGACGTACGCCTTCAACTTGCTCGACTCGGAGACCGCGGTGCCGACGGTCTCAAGGATGGCCTTTGCCTTGGTGCTCCCCGACTTCGCGATGGCGGCCATCGCGTCCCGGCCCGCGGCGCCGTGGCCCCGCCGGAGCGCGCCGACGGCGGTCGCGATGACCGCCGTGTCGTTGGACTTCGTCGCCTCCGAAAGCGCCGCGATGTTCTCGGGCGTCGCGGGGGCGACGAGCGACGCGAGCAGCGCGATGCGGGCCGCCGTCGGCAGATCCTTGCGTTCGAGCAGCGCGTGACGGGTCGCTGGATCCTGGGCGCGGCGCACGAGCGCTTCGAGCGCCGCGTCGCGCACGACCGCGTCGCTGTGCGACAGTTTCGCGAAGATGTCGGGATCGTCGACCGGCTCGGGCTTGGCGACCGACCCGAGCGCCAGG
>JANNRO010000134.1:0-9644 GCA_031401505.1 Planctomycetia bacterium | reverse complement strand
GGCGGCGGCGGTGGCGGCCGTTGGTAGTTCTTGCTGAGGCTCAGGTCATCTGAGCCTCGCGAATCCGGCGACTTCGGTCGCTGGACGATGCGCGCGCGGGGACATCCGGCGCGCGCATTTCGTTGCACGACGTGAAGTCTCGGCGCCCCGCTATCCCGATACCGGTGCGACGTAGGGCGGCCGGCACGTCTTGGGCGCTTCGGGGTACGCCTTGTCGGGTGCCTTGGCGATCGGCGGAGCCGACGCGATGCAGCCGTAGGCGGCGACGGCGCCCAGCACGGTGGCCAGGAGGAAACGCTTCAGGTAGACACCCCGGGAGCCGGCCGCGACCGCGCCGAACAGCAGGACGAAAAGCGCAAGGCTCTGGGGCGGGACCGTTCCGATATCGAAGAGGCCTTTCGGGCACTCGAGGATCTTGCTTATCTCGAGCGACACGTGGAATCCGGCGACGCCCATCCCGGCGACGGTCGAGAGCGCCGCGATCGCAAGGGCCAGGCCGCGCTCGCTGCCGTTCTTGGCCCCGGCCCCGAACAGAAGCGCACCCGCCGCCGCAATCAGGAACGACCGCTGATAGAAGCAGAGGGGACAGGCGTTGAGCCCCATCCCGGTCGAAAGCCAGATGCTCGCCGCCGTTCCGACCAGCGCGATCATCAGCGCGAGCAGGACGATGCCCCGGCCCGGGCACTCGCAGGACACGTCGGACGGGTCGGTGGCGTTCATGGGGACTCCACGTGCAGAACGAACGAACCGGAGAGAGTAATCCGGGCGACGACATCGGCCCCGGATCGACACTCTTCCGCTGAGCACCCGAGTCGGATAGGACGGGCCCCCCGGTGAGCGCGTCCCTCCCCGGTCGTGGAGTCCCTGATGACGACCGCCGTCCTCGTCGCGCCGATCTTCCAGGAAAACACGCTGCGCTTCGTCCGGGCGTTGGCCGAACTGCCGGGCACGGTCCCGTGCGTCGTGACGCAGGATTCGATCGAGCGCGTCCCACCCGACGTGCGCCGGCGCCTCGCGGGGCACCGACGGGTCACCGACGCACTCGACGCCGACCAATTGGCCGGCGCGTGCCGCTCGTTCGCCGACGAATTCGGGCGCGTCGATCGCATGTTCGGCGTGCTCGAACAACTCCAGACCCCGGTCGCGAAGGCGCGCGAACTCGCGGGCGTTCCGGGGATGTCGCACGAGGTGGTGCGCGGCTTTCGCGAGAAGGCGCGCATGAAGGAGGTGCTGCGGGGCGCCGGCCTTCCGGTCGCGCGCTCCCGGCTGCTCGGGAGTCGCGCCGACGGCGAAGCCTTCGCCCGCGAGGTCGGCTACCCGATCGTGGTGAAGCCACCCGACGGACTCGGAGCCAAAGCCACCTATCGCGTGCGCGACGAGCGCGAACTCGACGAGGCGCTCTCGTCGCTGGCGCCGTCTCCCGAGCGCCCCATCCAGGCGGAGGAATTCGTCACCGGCGAAGAGAACACCTTCGAAACGATTTCGATCCGCGGCAAGCCGGTGTGGTGGTCGGGGACGCGCTATCTGCCCGGCGTGTTGACCGTCGTCGAGAATCCGTGGATCCAGTACTGCGTGCTCCTGCCGGGCGACGAGCACGAAGCCGATTTCGAGGCGTTCGCACCGATCAACTTCGCGGCCTTGAAGGCGCTGGGCATGGAGACGGGACTGACGCACATGGAGTGGTTCCGTCGCGCCGACGGCTCGGCGGTCATTTCCGAAGTCGGCGCGCGTCCGCCCGGTGTCCAGATCATGCCGCTGATGTCGCTGACGCACGGCATCGACATGGTGAGAGCGTGGGTGCGCCTGATGGTCCACGACGAATTCGCCCCACCTCGGCGCACGCACGCGGCCGGGGCCGCGTTTCTTCGGGGCCAAGGCGAGGGCGCGAGCGTCGTGGCGGTCGAGGGCCTCGACGACGTGGTCACCGAGTTGGGTGATCTCGTCGTCGAGGTGCGCGCGCCGCGGATCGGGCAGCCGAAGGCCGAGAGCTACGAGGGCGAGGGGCTCGTCCTCGTCAAGGCGCGTCGCACGGAGACCGTCCGCGCGGCGCTCCATCGAATCGTCGACGGGACCCGCGTCCGCCTCGGATAGCCCGCTCCGATCTCCAGGCGGTCCTTCCCCTCGGCCCTCCCCAGAAACGACGAATTTTCACCCCGAGAGCGCGTCAGGGCGGTCGCACGGCGAGCGGCACGGCGCGCCGCACGTTCGGCGCGCCGCGATCCCCGGACGGGCGCCGTACGTTCGGCGCGCCGCGATCCCCGGACTGGAGCCGCGCGCGAGCAGCAACTCCCCGACACTTGATTCCGATCCGCGTGTCGGCGCGGAGCGCGGCGCCGCCGGGACCGGCGCGCATCGCGATGGAGTCGTCTCCGATCCACGGGATGACGGAGTCCAGGACGGGCGGTTCGACGGAGATCGACATGCACCTTGCCTCCGAGAAGTAGTTCGCTTGTTGTTCGTATTCTACGTCCCCCCTCCGACAGTCAAAGCCACTTCCCGCGAGACCCGTCGGCGAAGGCGTGTCCGAGTTGCGATCGATTCGGGGCCCGGCTATCGCGTGTTCTACGTCAAGCGCGGGCTCGAAGTCGTGATCCTGTTGGCCGGAGACGACAAGAGTTCACAGAGTCGGGACATTCGGGCCGCGCTGCGACTGGCGCGAGACCCATCGGAGCGAGTCGGTACCCTTCGCAGCCAATCATGAGCAAGACCGAGACCAGACCCTACGACGTCGCGGAGCACCTCCGGAGAGCCTGTACAAGGCGCTATCGGGGAACCGCAGTCCCGATTTCCAGACCATACGCAAGGTGGTCCGAGCGCTCGGCCTGAAACTGCACGCCGAGGCCGTCGGCCGCTGAACAGAAATTCATCGCTCGCGGCGCCTGGGACGGCGCCGCGTTGCGCAGCCGAGAGAAGCCTCGCGATCAGGGCAGTTGCTGGATCGGGATCACGACGCTCGTGATCTTCGGCACGGCACCGCTCGCGAGGTTGGACGTCAGCGTCAGGCGCCAACGCAGGTAGGGGTAGCGGTCGCAGTCGTTGACGTTCGTCGTCCACGGCGTCGACGTCATCGCCGCGTTGAGGGTCGCACGGTTGGACCCCGTCTGGATCGCGGTACACCCCTGATACTCGATCAGGACCGTCGCCCCGCCCTTCTGGACTTCGGGCGTGATCACCGCCGGGAAATAGTCGGACTTCGTTCCGTACGTCGTCTGGGCCGACGCGTCGACGCCGCCCGGGTACGGTCCACCCGGGTCGCCCACGAGCGGAGTGTAGAAGCGCGACTGTGCGAGGCTCACGCGCTTGGTGAGCGTCAGCGCCGTGTCGCAGATCGCGGGCTCGGGGTTGAACACGTTGGCGAGCACGTTCTCGGGCGGATTCATGCCGTCCTGCTCGTAGGTCGAGAGGAGTCGGCGCTTGGGATAGCCCGGAATCAGGTTCGTGGACGCGGGCGACGCATACCCGAACCAGGTCCGGATCTGCTGCCAGGTGTCACCTTCCTGAACACTCACGTCGAGCAGCAGGATCGAGTCGCCCGTGACGAGCGGGTCGCCCTCGTCCCAGTCGAAATTCGAGGTCAGCTTGGGGTACGGGTAGTACCCGGAGTAGTTGAAGAGGCACTGGAGTTCGCCGTTGGGCGGAACACCCTGCGGACACGGCGCGTTCTGCACCGGGTTGGTGAACGGCGCCGTCCCCCCGAGTGCGGCCGGGAGATACTGCGACGGCGGCAGGTCGACGTTGCCGACGTCCGTCTTCTGCGCCACGTCGTAAGCGCCCTGATACACGATCAGCGGCGACCCGGCGTAGTTGCTGCTGAAGGTCTGCGACAGCGAGAGCGTCGAGGACTTCTGATATCCGAGCCGGATGATGAGCGAGGGGTACTTCGCGGCAAACGTCTGGTTGCTGTCGGGCCCCCACGCGATGTCGGTGATCGTGCCGCTCTGGCCGACGTCGCCGTCGTCGAACGCGTACATCGTGCGCCGCCCCATGCTCGACGGCGGATTGATCCCCGTCATGGTGAGATTGATCTTGCTCCCGATCAACGGGTCGAGGGCTGACTTGTACTTGCCCTTCAGCGTCTTGAGCGTCTCCCGCCAGCCGGCGATGTAGGCGACCTTCGTCGTGATCGCGGCGCCGTCGAGTTCGCTCGGAACCGTGACGCCCCAATCGGCCGTCGTCCGCCCCGGCGTCGTGTCTTTGTCGACGTTCGTGTCGAAGCCTTCGGTGAGCGTCTTGCCGACGGGGATGCCGGTGCCATCACAAATGTAGGGACCGAAGCTCTTCGGGTTCACGAGCGCGTTGCCGGAGAGGTCCTTCAATCCCTGGAAGACCTGGATCGCGAAGTCGTAGTTCGTGAGCGCGGAACCGAAGGAGAACAGCGGCTTGAAGTAATAGATCCGGGCCGACGGATCGTGGATGAACGTGCCGGGAATCGTGACGCCCTCGACGCCGCCCACCGCGAGCGCGGTCGGATTGTTTCCGTTCGGGTTCGGGCTCAGATTCCGATATCGGACGTCGATCGTGTCGGTGAGTTGGGCCGCGGTCCCGACCGACTGGATGAAGGAGGCGGGGTCCATTGCCTCGCTGAACGTGAACGAGATGATCGAGTCGCCCTTCACCTGCTTGGTGAACGGGTCCTGCCCGGGGATGAACGCGATCGACTCGATCGACGGCGGCTCGAGCTCACGCAGATAGCCGTCCGACGTCGTGAAATTCGCCAGGAATCGGGTCAACAGAGGGTCGTCGTCCAGATTCTCGACGGCGTCGTTCGAATCGGCGACCGAGGGGAGCTCGACCTGATACTGCGTCAGGGGATCGAGCCCGAAGGGGTTCGGAGTGCCTTGCTGGGTGACCGTCGGGTCGAAAATCACGCGCGAGCCGTCGATCGAGAACGACCCCCTCGGAATCGACTGGAATTGCGCCCCGTACCGGATGGCGATCGTCTGGTTGTTGACGCTCGAGGGATCGACGAGTTCGGAGAACTGGAAGACGACGAGCGCATTGCGCGGGAGGGCAAGGACGCCCGTCGGGAACGATGGTTCGAGCCCCCGGTCCACGAAGAGAAACTCGACGAGCACCATCGGCTTCGCCGCGCCCGAATCGCCGCCCCCTCCGCCGCACGAGCTCGCAATCGCGCCGATCGCCAGTGCCGCAACGAGCGCTCGCGCCCCACGTGCCGTGACACGAGATCCCCGACGTCGAATCGAGTGCATGTACCGCTCCCACCCCCCCCACCGCGGATTGCCCACCGCAAACGACGATCACGAATGGTGTGCGCGCGCCTGCCCAAGGCACTCGCTCACCACGTCGGCGCTCCCCTTGACCGGTCGGTCGGGAGAGCACGGACACGTACCAGACTGCCCGTGCCAGACGGCAAACGCCATTCCATGGTTACAAACCATCACCACGCGGTGGCGCAGCCGAGTTTCCAACGCTGCCCCGCGATGGGTGCATCGGACACCGGGGGGGCATTGGCCGCAAGCGAGCGATTCGAACGGTGCGAACTCGCTCGAACCCGGAGCCCACGACTGGTTGTCCGGGTGGCGAAACGCGTCGAACTCCTACGGTTTGGCTTCGATCCGCGCCATCGCACGGTCGGTGACCTCGACCTCCTGCGTGGCAATGACCCGGCCGTCCCACGAGATCTCGACCCGGTATCGACCCGGGACCATGCGACGAAGGGTCACCTGACCATGAAACTCGGCGGGCGAGAGTTCGATCTTGGACGGCGCTCCGCCCACGAGAGGCGCGGCCGTCACCGACACTCCGCTCGCGGGCATCGACCCGCGCGAAAAGCCGATCCCGATGGCGCCGCCGGTCGCCACGGCGAAGTCGGCCGACGCCGCCTCCCCGGACCTCACCGTCACCCGAAGAGGTTCACTTTCCGCGAACGGACCGGCGACGCGCACGTCTACGGTTCCCGCGTCGAGACCCGTCACCGTATACGTCCCGTCGGCCTGGACGACGGCGGTCTGTCCCGCGGCATTGACCAAGACCCCCGTCGCGGGCTTTCCGTCGCCGTCCGTCACGTGCCCTGTGACGCTCGCGCCTCGATCGAGGATCAATTGATGTCGCTTGCGTTCGATCCCCGGGCCGACGCGGACGCCCCGGACTCGCGACTCGCGCACGCCCGCTTGACCGGGCACGACGATGTCATAGAGGCCGGCGTTCATCGGGAAGAAGGTCCGATACAGGCCTGGAATCCCGTCGACGTCCTGCAACCGGGCCACGGGAGCCGCGACATCGGCGGAACCGGCATTCACGAGGCGGACGTCGAACGTTCGCTTCGCGACTGCCGGCCCCGTCGTCGGCTCGATGATCTCGGCCTCGACCTGCATGTCCCGCGTCTCCTCTTCCGACCCGGCGACGAGACGCACGTCGTCGTCACCGGCATGGACGCGAACTCCGCCCCCGAGGCAGCGCCACGATGAGACCGGGATGTCGACTTCATACGCGCCGTCTCCGAGCCCGTCGAACGCGAAGCGCCCCTCCGCGTCGCTGGGCACGTCATGTCCGGTCACTCTCCTCGAACCTGACGGCGACCCATCCGTGACGAATGCGCTGATCCGCACGCCGAGAGGAGGCGGAGGCGATCCGTCCAATCGGAGCACACGGCCACGCACATGTCCCCGGGGCAATCGCACCTCCACGAAGCCGACCGCGATGGCCGCGGGAGAGATGGCCACGCACACGGGCGCAAACGAGGGAACATGGACGACGAGCCACTTGCCCGGCTGCTTTGCGCCCTCGAGCAGTGCCTCGCCTTCCGGCGAGGTCGTGCCCCACGTCCCGGTCCAACTCACCTCATCGAGTCGGGCACACTGTACCGAGGCCTTTGCGATCGGTCGGCCCTCGGGATCGACGACACGCACGCGAAGGGGATCGGAAGGCGCTTCGGCGACGACGAGTTCGACGTCGGCGACGTCACCGGACACCGGAATTTCGAGTCTCTTCTCGAAGAGGGGCTGGCGCATGCCCTCCGGACTTCGAGCGACGCGTACGAGCGCGACGCCGGGAGGAACATGTTCGAACGTGAACCGCCCCTCGGGATCGGTCGTCGTCGGCGAGGACAGCCAGTTGAAAGCGCCAGACCTGGTCCGCGCATCGTCGGGAAGTGGCGCGATGGAGAGTCCCGCCATCGGGCTGCCGTCCGCGCGACGCACGCGGCCATGGAGTCTCCTTCCTTCGGGCCAGACGAGCGTCACGGACTTCGTCTCCCCCTCGGCAGGAGGGTCGACACGTATGAACCGCGCCGCGTCGTCGCTGCCCGGCAACTGCGTCCAGAGATCGAGGTGGCTTCGGAGGAAGGGCTCGACAGGATCCGACGACGACGGCGCGTTCTCGAGCACGAAACGCCCGTCGGCGTCGGTCGTGAACTTCCGTTCGTAGAGCGGGTGCCCGTTGACCACGACCTGGAGCCCGGGCTTTCCACGTCCCGCGGCGTCCACGAATTGCCCCTCGATTCGCGTGCCCCTGCGTAACGACGCCACGACGTCAGCGCCCATCGCCGTCACGTCGATGGGCGGCAGCAGGACATTCGAGAATCCTTCCGCGCGCACCAGCACGTTCGCGACGCCGACGCTCACCTGAAGCACGACCCGGCCCGAGGCGTCCGTCGTCGCCTCATCGAGGAATCCCTGTGCGCGCAGCGCATGGATCGAGTGCATGAGGGCCCGATACGAGCGTACCGACGCGGACGTGACGGGACGGTCGGTCGCCGCATCGCGGACACGCACTCGCAACTCGACCGCCTTGAGGAGCGTGATGTCGTTGGATCGGTCTGCGAATACCGGAAAGTCTCTCGTCCATTGAGACACGTAGCCGGGTGCTCCACATCGAACGGTGACCTGCCCGATCGTCTTCGGAATCTCGAACGCGAATCGACCGTCGGCGTCGATCTCGAGCGCCGCGAAGGGCGCGAGATCCGGCTCGCCGTTCAGACCCATCGCAGCGACGACGCTCGCCCAGGCCCCCGGCACGACGTGCCCGTCGAAGTCGAGGATCCGACCTGTGTACCGCGGAACGACCCGGGTGGGAGCCGGAGCCGGCGGAGGCGCCCCCGGACTGGCCGTCGGCTTCGCCCCTTCGAGCGTCGTTTCCGACGTCGTCGTGGGATTGAGCGCCAGTTCGCGCGAAGGGACCGTCGTCCGACTCTCGATCTGCGTCCGGTCGGCCCTCGACTCGTGCAGCACCGTCCACGTACCGGCCGCCCCGATGAACAAGACGGCGACCACGACCAACACCTGCTTCATTCCCACGGCAATTCCTCCGGCGACGACAGCCGCCGCGATTCCCCCACCGACCGCGACCGCGGCGCCATCCCCCATGAGCTTCTCGCGCACGCGCGCGAGCGCGTCCGCCGAGGAGAATCGCCGACCGAGCGGGAGTGCCAACGCGGCGGGCAGGAGCCGGCTTCGCAGCCGCTGTGTCCCGCGCGCGACCGACGATCGCACCGTCGACTCCGAGATCGAGAGGATCTCGGCGATGCGCTTGGGGGACAGCCCCTGCTCGTAGCGGAGCAGCATCGCGCTGCGCTCGTGCGTCGGCAGATTCTCGATCTCCGCGCGCGTGCGGCGCCACGCCTCCTCGTCACGGGGCTCGGCCAGCTCCCCTTCCCCCTCCCCCATTCCCGCAGGCATTTCCAGCGGGGAGCGCTTCCGCCTCCGCCTCGACGCGACGTTGGCGAGCACGGTCCCGAGCCACGCGCCCGCGGGCCGCGACGGGTCGTAGGAGTGCGCGCCTTTCAAGACCGCGAGAAACGTCTCCTGAAGCACGTCCTCTGCCTCGGCTGAATCGCCCGTGACTCGGAGCGCGAGCCGGAGCAGCCCGGGCGCCGCGAGATCGAAGAGGTGCCCAAGTGCGTCCAGGTCGCCCGATGCACCGATTCGTTCAATCAGGGAGGGAAGCTCGTCGTGCGTCACACCCCGTATAGTCCCCGAACGGGACGTTCGCTGTGGACGCGGTCCGAGAGCGCGAGTCGAACGACTACTTGTTCGGCTGCGGCGTCACGCGGAGATACGGCTTCTTCGCCTTGAACCCCTTCGGGAACTTCTTCTTCGCGTCGTCGTCCGAGAGCGACGGGACGATGATGACGTCCTGACCGTCTTTCCAGTCGGCGGGGGTCGCGACGCTGAAGCCTGCGGTCAACTGGAGCGAGTCGATCACGCGGAGCAGTTCCTGGAAGTTGCGCCCGGTGCTCGCCGGGTACGTGAGCGTCAATTTCACCTTGTTGTCCGGCGCGACGATGAAGACCGAGCGAACCGTCATCGTGTCGTTCGCGTTCGGGTGGATCATGTCGTAGAGGTTCGACACCTTTCGATCCGGGTCGGCGATCATCGGGAAGTTGACCGCGTGGCCGGTCACGTCCTTGATGTCGCCTTCCCACTTCTTGTGGGACTCGACGGAATCGACGCTCAGCCCGATCACCTTCGTCTTGCGCTTGTCGAACTCGGGCTTTAGCGCCGCGACGGCGCCCAATTCCGTCGTGCAGACCGGGGTGAAGTCCTTCGGATGCGAGAAGAGCACGGCCCAGTTGCCGCCTTTCCACTCGTGGAAACGGATCGGGCCCTGCGTCGTGTCGGCGGTGAAATCGGGGGCGATGTCGCCCAAGCGGATGGCCATGAGGAGGTTCCTTCGAACGGGGGTTT
>JANNRO010000133.1:0-1670 GCA_031401505.1 Planctomycetia bacterium | reverse complement strand
CCCGAAGATCCAGTCGTCGGAGGCGACATAGGCTCGCAGCCAGCATCCGTCGGCGTCGTCACGCAGGTAGAAGCCACGGGGCACGGCCTCATCGGGGTGAGCACGTGCGGAGGCGACCGTGATCCTGGGCGCCACGGGCTGCTCGCGCCAGGCCAGGCGCAACAGCAGTGCCACCTCGAGGGGACAAGCGGCGAGGCCCCGGTCGGCCACGTCGCGGAGCACCTGATCCAGCGGCGCCCCCTCGGCCCAGCCCAACGCGCCGACGGAGTGCACCTCCACGCGGACGGGGATGGATTCTGGCGCCACTCCCACCTGCCCTCCCCCCAGCAATCTCTCGGCGTAGGCGTTGAGTCGCACACCGGCCTGCCGGAGCGCGGCGACCAACTCGGACAGGGGCTGGCGGCCCATGGTGAGCGCGACGGGCTCGGGGAGCGTCATGATGGCTCGGTGTCCGTGTGACAGGACCGCTACGGGACCATGCCGTCGCGGGCGCTCTCCGCGTAGATGACCAGTTCCGGTCGAAGGCGCGGATGAGAGTACTGTGTCAGGCGCATTCCGTGCCGCACGGATCCGAGGTGGTCGGAGTTGCACGATACGTTCCAGACAACCTACCCTTGGTTCTCCATGCGATCGGCGCGACGAGGTTCGGCATGACGAGGGCGGCATCCCGGCACCGCGGCTCGTCGTCCTCCATTCGCGTGGGGCGGATCGAGTCGTACGAGGTCGCCGGGTGGCACGGCGTCCGGGCCGATGTCGATGGGGAGGAGATCCTGTTCGAAGCCGCGGGCGTGCGGCTCGCGCCGGCGCCCGAGGCGTTCGCCAGTTCTCTCCTCGTTGCGGCGCTCGAGGCCCAGCGTGGGTTGGCGCTCGACGCGCCCGTCGATCGCCAGTGGCTTCACGGGGCGGCCGGACTCATGCGAGTCTTCTCGGAGTGGTGGGGATACCGACCCGTTCCGATCGAGGCGACCGAGCGCGACGGGAACGACGGCCCCACGGCGTCGGGGGAGGGGCTCTGCTTCAGCGGCGGCGCCGACTCGTTCCACGCGCTCCTTCGCAGTCCCGAACCGATCGACACCATCGTGTCGGTGCAGGGCTTCGACATGGCCTATCGCGACGAGCGGCGATGGGCGACGTTTTCGGCCTCGCTGGACGAGATCGCGAAGGTGACGGGCGTGCGCTCGGTGCGCGTGCGGACGAACCTGCGCCAGCACCCGTCGGTGAAGGGCATGGACTGGGAGCGGGGTCACGGAGGCGCCCTCGCTGCCTTGGGCCATCTGTTGTCGGGCTCGATCGGACGACTCGTGATCGCGTCGTCGATCCCCGCGGCCGACAAGACGCCGTGGGGATCGCATTGGCAGACCGACGCCCTCTGGTCCTCGTCGACGCTCACGGTTGTGCCGTGGGGCGAGGCGTCCCGGCGGGACCAGAAGATACGCGAGATCTGCCGCGAGCCGCTGGTCCAGGCGCATCTGCGCGTGTGCTGGGAAAATCGCGCACCCACAGGCAACTGCTCGCGCTGCGTCAAGTGCCTGCGGACGGTCCTCCTCCTCCTCGACGAGGGCGTCCTCGACCGCTACCCGGGTTTCGCCAGTGCGTTCGAGATTCCCGCGAGCCTCGATGCACTTCCGACGGCGCGGCGGCGCTGGCGCGCGTTCGAAGAGGTGCTGCGC
>JANNRO010000132.1:0-9485 GCA_031401505.1 Planctomycetia bacterium | reverse complement strand
GGCTTGTTCCCCTCGGAGGGATTCGATGGCGTCACCCCCGAAAGTGTATGGGGTGCTGGTGTGCGAAGGGACCGTCCGAGAGCGAATCAGCGATCGAACTGCCCTCGTCGCGGTTTACGACCACCTCCAGACCGAGTCGTTCCCGGCGGACCACGGGCCGTTCGTCATCTACTTCAACGTCTCATCGCTGAACGGCGAGTACGAGTTTGGATTTCAGATCGTCGCTCCGGATGGTGTGACCGTACTCGTTCGCGGGAAGTTGCCTCATCCGATTGCCTGCCGCGATCCGCTGCTGTCGATCGACATTGGGATCGGAATCCGAGAAATCCGATTGCCCGCTCCTGGATGTTACTCCATCCGCCTGCTCTACAATGGCGCCATCGCCGAAACCGCAACCCTCCGCGTGGCCCGCCGATGAACCCAATCCGTCCGATGGAACCGATCGAACCGAAGTCCGAATTTGAGTGGCATCCACAGGTCGACCCGCACCATCTCAGCGGTCGATTGACGATCTCCCGTGCACTGCCGCTCGTAGGCACTCCGCTCGGCGAGAACGAGATGGAATGCCATATCACGGTCGATGGAGTGGTAGTGCCCGGTGGTCGGGTCACCGTGACGCACGCGAAGCCGTCCGCGAGATAGCCGTCCTTCGCCCTACCCGACCGACAGCAAACTCTCCACTCGCTCGCCGTCTAGCCGCGTCCTCCCCGAGAGCGGCGTGATCTCGAGCAGGAACGCGCAGCCGACGACCGTCGCGTGGAGCCGCTTGACCAGCGACACCGACGCCGACATCGTGCCGCCCGTCGCGAGCACGTCGTCCACCAACAGCACGCGGTCGCCCGCCTTCAACGCGTCCTTGTGGACCTCGAGCGTCCCCGAGCCGTACTCGAGCTTGTACTCGGCGCGAAGCACCTCGGCGGGGAGTTTGCCCGGCTTGCGGATCGGGACGAACCCGGCGCCGAGCGCGATCGCCACCGGCGCCGCCAGCACGAAGCCGCGGCTCTCGACGCCGACCACGTGCGTGACGCGGGTCGCGCGAAACGCGTCCACGATCCATTGGACCGCGCCCGAGAGCGCCGCCGCGTCGGCGAGCAGCGGTGTGATGTCCTGGAAGACGATGCCGGGCTTGGGAAAGTCGGGCACGGGGCGCAGGAGCGAGCGGAGCGTTTCGGTGGACGGCGGCGGCGTCATGGTCGTCGAACCTACCCGCGGACTCGCATCGCCCGAAGCGGCGATTTCGATCAATCCCCGCGCGGGCGGTTCTCGAGCACCATCAGGTCGCTGCGCTGCGCACCCGAGAGGTCGCGGCCGAGCACGACCCCGCCCCGCTCGACGTACGGCTTCGCTTTGTCTTCGCGCGCGACCAGCACCACGCGCGTGGACGAAACCCAGAGCGCGTTCAGTTCCTCCCGCGTGAGCAACACGCCCTCTCCGTCCTTCGACGCCCACGGCTCGACGATCTCGCCCTGCTTGCCGGCGACGCGGATGAAGACGTCCTCGTAGAAGCGGATGCCCTGCGGGAACACGTCGAGACAGACGATCGCGTCACGCGGTGAGGTCGTCGTCGCGAGCAGGCGCGCGAGCGCGCGGGGCGAGCGCACGGCGTCGGCGCGTGCGCAGCCGAGATCGAGCGCCCAGAAGAAGGCCGCCGCCCCGAGGAACAGCACGGCGCCGCGCGCCCGCGGCGACCGCCAGAGGCGAAACCAGAGCGGCGTCAGGACGAGGGGCAGGCACCCGATCGCCACCGGGAGCCCGATCAGGGCGTGACGCACGTCCTTGTAGCCCTTCCATCCCTCGGTGAACGGGATCTCGAGCGCCAGCACGATGGCGCAGCCGAACGCGAGGAGAGCGAGGAACGCGGGGGCGATCACCAGGAGTCGGACACGGGTCCCGTGCGCCAATCGATCGGCGACGTTCGCGGCGCACAGCACCGCCAGCGGTAGGAAGACCGGGAGACAATACGTGAAGAGGCGGTTCTTTCCCGCGCTGTAGAAGAGGAGAAGGACGACGGTCCACGCCCACGCGAATCGATCCGTGGAGCACGGGCGGCCGGCGAACTCGGTGAAGCCGAGCCGCCGACCGATCCTCGGCAGGAACGGGAGCGAGGGGATGAGATCTCTCCCCGGCAGGAACGGGAGCCAGGGCAGGAGGAACGCGGCGAGCGTCGGGATGTAGAGCCAATAGGGAGCGAATTCGCGATTGCCCTTCGCCGAGAACCGGCCGAAGTGCTCGTAGATCAGGAAGTGCTCGAGGTACCCCGGATTCGCGCGCTCCATCAGCACGTACCAGGGCGCCGCGATCGCGAGCGCCGTGACGATGACCGTGGGCGAGACGAAGAGCGAGAGGACACGCTTCCACGGCGCCCCGACGACGGCCCAGCTGAGCGCGACGAGGGCCGGCAGCACGGCACCGAGCGGGCCCTTTGCAAGCAGCCCCAAGCCGACGAAGAGGCCGAGCCAAAGGCGCCAGCGCCACGCGTCGCTTTCGAGCGCACGCCAGCCCGCGTAGGCCGCGAGCGCGGCCGACGCCGCGAGCGGCATGTCCATCGTGACCGTGCGCGAGAACCCCATCCCACCGCCGCTCGTCGCCACGACCATCGCCGAGCACCAGGCGACGCCGCGCCGGTTGCTCCGCTCACCCGCCCATGCGGCCCCGAACAGGAACGCGGCGAGCGACAACGCGGCGCCCGAGAGAATGCACGGCATGCGCGCGGCGAGGGACCCGCGTCCCAGGATCGCGTAGGCCGCGTCGGCCATCCAATAGACGAGCGGGGGTTTGTCGACGAAGCGCAGCCCGTTCTCGCGCGGGGTCACGTAGTCGCCCGTGCGGACCATGTCGAGGGCGACCGAGGCGTAGCGACCTTCGTCGGCGTCCCACAGGTCGCGCACGCCGGCGAAGGTGACGAGGAGCGCGAGCGCCACGAGGAACGCCAAGAGCGGATCGCGCCGGGCGAGGGCGCGCGAGTCGGGGGTGGCGAGGGGCGCGGGCATCGGGACCGGCGATTCTGCCCGGGGTTCTCGTCGCTACACTCGTCGCGCGCTACGGGCGGGTGGCGGAACGGCAGACGCAGGGGTCTTAAAAGCCCCGGACCCAACGGTCATTTGAGGGTTCGACTCCCTCCCCGCCCACATCAGTTTCCGAGCGCACGGACGAGTTCCTTGACGAAGGCGGCCTCGGCGGGGCCCGCCGCGAGGCCGCGGCGACGCGAGAGATCGACGGACCAGAGCGGCAGCGGCGTGCTCTCGATCGTGAGCGACACGAATCGACCGCTCGCGAGTTCGGCGCGAGCGGAGACTTCCGGAATGACCGCGACGCCGGCCCCGGCCGACACGAGTCCTTTGACGAGCTCGACGGGGCTCGCCTCGGTCCAGCGGGCGGGGGTCGGACCGGCGGATTCGAGGTCGGCGAGAAATCGTCGGTAGGCCGGCCCCCACGCCGAGAGATAGAGCGTCGTCGCTCGCAGCGCGTCGGCCGTCACGGACTTCGCGCGTGCGAGCGGGTGGTCGCGATCGGCGACGAGCACCAACGGATGGCGTGCGCGGTGGATTCGTTCGACGCGGGCATGGAGGAGCGGGCCCGACGTGATGGCGAGATCGGCTTCGTCGTCGATCAGCGCTCCGAGCGCGTCGTCGGTGTGGACCGAGCGGACGCGGACCTCGACGTCGGGGTGAGCGGCTTGAAACGCGGCGACGGCCGGCGCCGCGAAGAAGGCACCCGCCGTGACCGTCGTCGCGAGGCGGATGCGACCTCTGACACCGGTGGCGGCGCCTCGAGCCGCATCCCGACTCGCGGCAAAGGCCGCATGGGCTCGTTTGAGGGCGGGAAGGGCGGCTCCGCCGGCGGGGGTCAGGTCGACGCCTCGCCCCTTGCGCTTCAAGAGCCGAATCCGCATCTCCTTCTCGAGCGCATGCAGTCGATCGCTGACGGTGGGTTGCGCGATGCCGAGTCGCTCGGCCGCGCGCGTGACGTTGCGCAGTTCCGCTACGACGAGGAACGCATCGATCTGTTCTTCGGTCATGCCCGAAATAGTACAACATCCGATGGATGATCATGAATCCATCGGACGAATCGATTGAATAGCGCGAGCGCAACGGGTCCATCGTCCGAGGACGCCAGTCCCGGCGATCGGTCGGGGCTCAGAGCGGAGATACGATCGGGCATCCCGGAGATCGACGTGAAGATCCACATCCGTTACTGCTCGGTTTGAAACTACGAGCCCGAGGCCGTCAGTTTGGCGGCCCACTTGTTGTCCGAGTTGAAGCAGAAGATCTCGGTCCTCGAACTCGAGCCCTCGGGCGGCGGGTGCTTCGAGGTCCACGTCGATGGTCGTGAGATCCACAGCAAGTTGAAGACGGGCGACTACCCCGAGAACGACGTCGTGTTGAAGGCGATCACCGGTCGGCGCTGACGATCCGCCGGGTAGCATCCCCCCGTGGCTGTCCCGACGACCTCTCACGAGATTCTGCTGCGCAATCCGCATCCCGTCGGCGACCCGCGCCACGCCACCGCGGGCGACGAGATCTTCGAAACGTTCCTTCGGGGCACCGATGGCGAGGGGTTTCGTGGCGATCGCGTGCTCCTGCTTCGCGCACGGGAATGGTTCTCCGTGCTGGGGCGCGGCGGAATCCCCACGATCGGCGAGGTCTATCGGCTGCGCAGCGCCGATCGAGTCGAAGCACTCTTCCTCCCGTCCGATAACAACCCCCGCTCGATCGCCGGATTGGCCGGGCGCTTTGAGGTCGGCATCTCGCATGCGATCGAAGTGACCCGCCGTGACGAACTGGGCTTTCGTGCGTCGCCGTGCTGGCGCCGGGTCGGCGGGAGGGGCTGGGTGCTCGTCGAGCCGGGGGAGGCCGAAGTCGTCCCTCGTTCCGCCGGTCGAGACGCCTTCGTCGCCGCCCAGGAACGGGCGCTCGCCGCCGGGTGGTCGCTCGCAAGCGCCGCCGCCGCGTCGGCCTCGACGTTCGGGGCCCGCGTCGTCGAGACGGCGGCGATCCTCGTGCTGACGTCCCTCCCGCGTTCCGTGCGCGATCGGGCGGCCGCCCCGCTCGCGCGTCTCGCGTCGCTGGCCGACGTCGTCGTATCGCTCGCCGACGTCGCGGCGGGCTGCGATCGCGAGGAGGGCGAGACCTACGCCCGGGCCGCCGGACGACTGCTCCAGCAGGCCGAGAGTTGGGTGGCGTCGGCGGCTGCCCAGACCGGGGCGCCGGCGTGAGCGAGTTCACGTGTCCGGAGTGCCAGACCGAGGCTCCCGCCGGCACGAACGAGGGATCTCCGTACGCGTGCCCGGGCTGCGGCAATCCCGTTCTCCCCGTCGTTCGTCGTTTGCCCGCGCGCGCCGCGACCCCGGCGCCGGCGTCGCGCCCCGCATGGAAACTGGCCCTCATCGCGTTCGTGGTGCTCGGCGCGGCGTACTTCGGAGCCTATGAGTTGCTGACCGCGGAATCGAAGCGGGAACGCGATCGCCTGTTCGCGAAGTACGGGGCCGAGATCACGACGTTCGTCGATCGCGACCCGCCGCACGGGGGTGACGCAGCGGCGCTCAAGGACTACCTCGCGGCCCACGAGAAGTTCGAGGACCGACGTACCTACGAAAGTCGCGTCTCGCGCATCGATACGATGTTCCTGGCGCTGATGCTCGCGTTCGCCGCGCAATCGCTCTTCACCGCGTTCGTGCTCGTCAAGACCGCGCTTCGAATCAGGAAGGCGTCGATGACCCCTGCGCCGCGGGCACCACGGCCGTCACGCGCCTGACCCCCTCGGCGACCGGGATCGTCTTCCCGTCCTTGCCGAGGCTCCCGGGGCGAGCTTCGAACAACCAGTCGACGACGGTCGTTCCGGTCGCGTCCTGAAGGTTGACCCAGAATCGTCGACGCGAGTCGGAGTCGTAGAAGCGCGCCTGCATGCGGTTGTTCGACCCGGGGTACGGCCAGATCGGCACCTTCATCCGGAACGTCTCGTGGCGATTGCCCGACTGATCGATGACGCAGGACGTCTCGACGTCGAGCGAGACCGGACCGCCGAGCGCGGCCAGCATCGCCTTCTCCTTCCCCTCCGGGATGATCTCCCAGCGAAGGTAGAAATTGTGGATGTCGTGTGTGGGGATGGCCTCGACGCGCATGGGACCAGCATGGACGCGAGCGCGCCGAGATTCCACGTTTCGATCGGGCGACGGGGCCCGAGTCCGACTCGGACGTTCGCCCCGCCTCGAGATCGGCACCCGCCCGTTGACGGCGGTGCCCGTGCGCTACCGGTTGTCGCAGACGAACCCGTCATAGACGCCGGCCTTGACGCGCCGCTCGCGTTCCGCGGTCCGGGCGTCCTTTTCGGTGTCGTACTTCCTGCGCAGCGGCGCCGCCTTCGCCGGATCGGGCGCCAGGATCTCGTAGAGCTTGACGAGAAGGTGGAGGTAGTTGTCGCAAAAGGGCGCGGCGTCGTAGGCCTTCAAGAGGTGGGGCTCGGCCTCGGCGGGCTTGTTGAACCCGTCGATCAGCACGACCGCCAGCCAGTACTCGGCACGGTAGTCGGTCGGCACCTCCCGCAGGTACGTCTCGATGTCGTCGAGTGCCTCGGGGTACTTGCCGAGTACGCGCCGGCAGTTCCCGCGCCGAAGCCGCGACTCGCTGAGCAGGGGCACATCCTCGGCGGGCTCGCGACCCTTCGCGACGAGGTCGAGGACCGCCGTGTACTCGGCCTCGGCTTCGGCCATCTTGCTCTGTACGGCCAGCGCACCGGCCAGGTGGTAGCGCGGAACGCCCATGCCACCCTTCGAGAGATCGACCAGCTCGCGCCACGCCTTTTCGGCCTCGAACCAGCGGTTCGCGTTCCCGAACGTGTAGGCGAGCGCGCGTTTGCCTTCCATGACCAATTCCGAGTGCTTCCCCGCGACGGCGATCGCCTCCTTGCACGAATCGACGGCGCGATCGTTCTCGCCCTTCTCGATCTGCGCGAAGTGGAAGAGGATCAACGCGCGGAAGAGCGCGCGGTCCACGGGCTCGGGCATGAACGTCGGCGCCTGCGCCTTGATCGCGCGCAGCGTCACCACCGACTCGGCCGCGTGCGCGGGATCGAACTCGATCACGTGGATGGATCGCAGGTAACAGGCGCGCTGGTCTTTCGCGCCGAGCGGAGCCAGCGAGCAGAGGCGGCCGTAGGCGGCCTGCGCGTCGGCCTCCCTGTGCGCCATGATCTCGATGATGCCGCGCCAGAACGGGACGTTGGCGTCGTCGCCGTGATTCGTCTCGATCGCGTGCGCTTTCGCGCGCGCAAGCGCGATCGCGTCCGTCTTGTCGCCGCGCGTCGCCTTGTTGGCGGCCTCGATCAGCGGCAGGAGTTCGCTCAACTGCGCGGTCAGCTCGGCGTCGATGGGGCGCGCGCGCGGCGGCGGACTCGGAGCGTCCCGGCCGAAGAGAGCGAAGGCGAGGAGGCCCATCACGCTGGCCGCGACGATCGACCCGACAAAGAAGCCCCTCACGTGCGCACGCCCCGCGCGCCTGTGCCCTCGGACCGCACGTGGAGCCCCGAGGCGATCAGTAACATCCGTTGCTCCCGTCCGGGCGCGTGCGCCGGCGCCGATTCAGCTCGATCGTCCTTGCCTTCCCGCCCTGCTCGATTTCCTTGCGAAGCGCTTCCGCCTTGGCCGCCTCCTGCTTCGTCTGTTCTTCGCTGACTCCGTCGCGGGGGCTCGAGTAGAGCCGGTACAGTTCGCGCAAGGTCTTCTCGCAGGCCGGATCGAGGCTTCGCGCCTTCTCGAAGTGGACGATCGCGGCCTCGGGTTCGTCGAGTTTGTCGACTTCGACCTTCCCGAGGAAGTACCAGCCGCGGCCGTCGTTCGGGTGGGCCTTGATGTACTCGAGCAACTGTTTTCGGCCCTCGACCGGGCCGTCGGAGGCCCGCTTGGACTCGGCGAGGCACACGCCGAGGCGCAACGGCGCGTCGTAGAGGAGATCGACGAGGGCGGGGTCGGTGCCGGGACGCGAGAGGAGCCGGATCGTTTCCCTCCACACGTCGACGGCCCGATCGAATTGGAACTGCTCGGCGTACACCCCCGCGAGCGTGAAGCGCACGTCGGGATCGTCCGGATAGCGCTTGGCGAGATCTTCGAGCATCGGTTGCGCCGCGGGGAACTCGTTGGCCTGGGAGAGCACTTTGGCGTAGAGATGCGTCGCGTCGTCGTAGCGCGACTGGTTTCGGCCGGCGGCGGCCTGCGCGAGCCGCGCCTCGCGCTTGGCGCCTTCGAAATCGTCCGCGCGACTCAACTGGCCCGCGAACTCCTTGTGCGAGAGGAAGAGGAGCAGGGCCACGGCCTCGGGCTCCCAACCGGGATCGCGATTCTTCAGCAGTTTGAGCGTGAGGGCCGCGTCTCCGGGCTTGTTTCCGAACTGCCGATGGACGACGGCCTGCAAGAACAGGACGTGCGGGTTGTTGGCCGCGTCGGATCGCGGGCGATTGAGCTCGGTGGCCCTCGCCAGCGCGAGGCTCTCGCACTTTCGCGTGGCCGCGAGGACGCCGTCGAGGCTGTTCAACTTCGCGTGGGCGAGCCCCTCGAGGAACGGGACCTCGATGTCGTCGGGGCAGAGTTTGGAGGCGCGATCGAGGAGATGGAGCGCGTCCCGAGCCCGGGCCAGACTGCGCCGGTCGACGCTTTCTCGAAGAGCGGTTCTGGCGTCCGCCACGAGGCCCGGACACGACGGATCGCTCGCGAAGGCGACGGAGCCGATCGGCCAAGCGGCGGTCGACACGAGCCCGATGGCGATCGCGACCCCGGCGATGAGCCGGACCACGCCGGCGTGGGAACGGCCGCGGGCTCTCAATGAATGGGGGGGGCGATGCACGGGAGTGAATCTAGGCGAACGGTGTGCCGGATGCGGCGAAACAACGACGTCCATGGGTGGGGCAGACGGTGGGAGAACGTATGAGCAGGCGTCGCGTTCCAGCGCTCTGAAGCCGCCACGCCGCCTCTTGAGTCCCGGGACCTTCGACCCCGAAAGATCCTGAAGATTCCGGAGGGGGGAGGCGTTGGGTGTAGCAAGATCGCACGATCGGCGCCGATCCACGCGCCCTCGTTCGTCGATTGTCGAGCATAACGTTCTATCTTTCAGGTATTTACGAGCATTCAAGGCCGGGCCGTGGTGGCATGTCGCTTGCTCTCCGGACTGTGCGTTTTCCTGGCTGGGAGTCTGCTGATGACCGCACGTCACGTTCGACCGTCACCCTCGTTCTCGTTTCACCCGCTCGGGCGCCCGAAGTTCCGTCCGATGACGGCGGCGCTCGTCGCCGTGAGCAGCCTCGTCACGGGCTGTGGCGGAGGCGCCCCCGGCTCGCCGGCCGGGAACAACGTTCCCCATCCGCTCGTGCGGCAGTTCTCGCCGACGATGAGCCCGATCAGCGTCGACACGGGGCAGGCGAACCCGACGTACACGGACGGCATGCTCCTCTCGTCGACCGATCCGCTCTACCCGGGCAAGATCGTCGTGTTCTTCCAG
>JANNRO010000131.1:0-4149 GCA_031401505.1 Planctomycetia bacterium | reverse complement strand
CGTCGTCGACGACCGCTCGAGGACAGTTCCAATACCCTCGCCAGTAGTAATACCCGAGACCGAAGTCGAAGTGCGGTTGACTCCCGGTCTTTCGATCGAAGGCATCGTGCGCGGGCCGAGTGGCACGGGTCTACGTGCGGTCTTGCTGATTGCCAGAGCAACATCGAAGGGGCGGAGCGAGTCCAACTACGATCAAAAGGGAAGGCTCAAGCACTCGGCGCACCCGGATGCGTCCGGAGCCTTTCAATTGGTCGGACTGTCAGAAGGGGACTACGAACTTTCGGTCACCCGAGTTCCGGCCGAGTTCGCACCCTACGAATCTCTCGTGATTCGAGCTGGAGCGACGGGAGTCGACTTTGACTTGCGGCTCGGGTTATCGGCGCTCGTGACGGTGCTTGATGCAACTGGCGAGCCAGTTCCCGCGGCGAGTGTCGACGTTCGAACGCCTGACGTAAGCGGGCGCAACGTAAAGTCGCCCGGCCACTTCTTCCGGAGTTTCCTCACGGATTCGGTCGGAGTCGCACGCGTCGTGGGACTCCGAGCGGGAGTCCCCCTTCGCCTCAGTGTGAAGGCACCCCGACACTTCGAGTTCAGCCGTCTCCCGTGGACACCGGGCGACACGACAGTCCGGCTCGAACGATCGTTCTCGGTGTCGGGCGTCGTCAAGGATCCGGCTGGCACCGCAGTCGCGCACGCGAGCGTTCACTGGTCGACGCCCGGGGAGGGACACTCCTGGAACGTGATCAAGGCGGGACTCGACGGTCGCTTCAAGCTGGACCAAATCGGCGCGGGCGGCGTCGATCTTGTCGCCACGCTTGGGCTCGCGAGTTCGGCGGCGCCGGGCGGTTCCGACGGTGATCCGTTGCGCGTAGCGGCCGGGGCAGAGGAGTTCGTCGTGACTGTTGATGTCGGACTTGAACTCGTCGTTCGGATCGAGAACTGGCCGTCTGACGCCCGGGAGCAACGTCCGACCCTCGATCTGGAGGGACCAAGCGGTCCTGTCTCCGTGTCTGACAGCGGTCTTGTCTCTGATGATGGGATCGTTCGATTTCACGGCTTGCGTGCAGACAAAACCTATCGGCTCTGGGTCCGGCCGCTCCCCGGAGGGCTCTCCTGTCTCGTGCGAGGACTGCGGACCGGGACCGAGGTGCGGGTCCGGTTGACGCCGGGCAAGTCGATCACCGGGCGCGTGACAACGCCGACTGGCGTGGATCGCGTCGCCGTTTCGGCATTCGGTCATGGATTCTCCGTCGATGGTCCCGTCGATGCCGACGGCCGATTCTCGATCGACGGACTGCCTGAAGGCCTCTACGTCGTCACCGGCATGGCAATGAACGACAGCGGTCGGTGGTTCGCGAGTGGTGACGCCTCGGCCGGCGGGTCGGTCCATTTGGAGCTCAAGCGCGCACCTTAACGCGACAGCGGAGCGCCAGTCCGGGAGGTCAGCGCGCATGTGCTATCAGCCGTGGCGGACTGCCGGGTTCAAGCCATTGCGGTCATGAAGTCCCGAAAACTTTCGAAAACCGTCGCGAAAGCGGTCATTGCATCGGAAAAGCGATCGTGGAGCATGCGGATAGCCGGTGTACAGACGCGACCATGACGAATTGGCAGCCGGAAGAGGGCGCGGATAGCCTCCCGGGAAGCGCGTCGCCGTAGAGACCGCGGCGACAGCAGTCCCTCAGAACGACATGCCCGGGGACGACCACGTCGTTGCCCCCGCTCCGGTTGAATGCGGGGAGGAAGAACTGCGCCGCGTGAATCGCCAGTCAGCGCAGACCGGCTTCTTCCGCCCGCAGCGCTTCGATGCGTTTGCGGTGATCGTCAATGCGGCGGCGGTCGTCCTGCGCGCGGATCTCTTCCTCAAGCGCCGCTACCTCTTCCGCGATCTCAGCCTTGCGCGCCGAAGGATCCGTGGCAATCGCCACCAGTCGGAACTCGTGCGGTACACCGCCGGACTCGACCCATCCCGATGCCGCTCGCATGCCCGGAACGGTTACGTGGACCCTCACCGATCCGGCTGGAACCCCTGGGAACTCGAACTTCCCATCCGCGCTCGTGCTCGTGTGGTAGCCACCGGCGTACGCGGCGTCCCCCTCGACCCCCTTCAGCGGTCCCGAGCGACGGACGTCGGCCTGGTCCAACGGTCGACCCTGTGGGTCGAAGACAATTCCCCGGACGATCCGCGCAGGCCGCAGCCGAAGTTCGACATCCCACAGAGGCGTCCCCTCGACGAGCGTCACCGTGCGCTTCACAGGAGCGAAGCCGTCGGCATGAGCCGTCAGAACGATCTTTCCAGTGGGCAGGTTCGTGAACTCGAACGCCCCCGAGGCAGGTGTCCATCTCCAGTTCGAGTTCCAAGAGTCCCGCACGACGCCGGCGACGAAAGCTTCCAAGTGCGCGGAAGCGGCCGGCCGCCCATCGGGATCAACCACGCGCCCTGCCGCGAAGCCCGCTAGACGAATCACGATGTCGGGGAGTCGAAAGGTGCCGGAAGAAGGCGGCTGGAAGGGCGCCGACGATCCTTGGAGGAGGTCTCCCTTAACTGTCACCGTGCTCTCCGCCGACGGCTGCGGAGCGGGTGCCACTTTGCGACGTGGATCGGCGGGTCGACCTCCGATCGTCAAGGCGAACTCGCCGGCCTCGTCCGTCGTGACGGGTGCCGTGTCTCGAGACTTGGGACCGCCAAGCCCCACGGCTGTACCGACAGCGGGCCGGCCCTGTGCGTCAAGGACGCGACCTCGGACGGTCGGAGCGGGACGCATCCGGAGGTCTTTGGATACCGTCGTTCCGCTCCGGGTGGCGTCTCCTTCACTCTCGCGGGCGCGAACCCAACCCGACGCCTCGACCGCAACGCCAGCAACCTCCTCTTCGAGTAGGCCCGGCCACGAATAGGTGCCGTCCCCACCGGTTGCCACCGAGACTCCAATCCGATCCGAGCGATCGAAGTTGAGCGCCGGACTCACCTTCGCGCCGGAGATCGCGACTCCGTCGATCGACAGCACTCGTCCCACAAGCGTAACTCCCTTCGCGAGGCGGACACGGACCGACGTCGTCTTGTCGCGCTCCACCGGTCGATCAAGCCCCTCCACCGAGGACAGGGAAACCGGCCCATCCAACCCCGAGAGTCCTGACACCAATTTTCCCGCGTAGTGCAGATGATGGACGCGGAGCATCCGAACGAGTCCCGGCGCAGCGGAGAAGACGACTCGGCCGCGAGCGTCGGTCGCACCTTCGCGCATCGAGCCCGAAGCGAACGTGACGTCTGCTCCGACGACCGGGGCGTCTGTCTCACGGTCGACCACGGTCACTTCGAGTCGTCCCCCTCGGGGAAGGACGATCTCCACCTCCGCTGGTGGATGGATCGACGTCTCGGCCCCCGCCTCGACGTAGCCGTCGGCGAACGCGTGGACGAACCCGGTTTCGACCGCCGCACGAAACCGTCCCTCCCCGTCGCACGTCACGTATTCGCGGTCGTACGCAGATGCTCCCTCCGCGACCGAGAAGAGCGCGACGCGGGCGCCACCGATGCCTTTCCCCTCCTCATCAACGACGCGCCCCGTGATCGCCGGCCCCTCGAGGAGCACGAGCGTCAGCGGGCGCGCGAGTGGACCGCCTATGCGCACGTCCTCCATTGTCCGCAAGCGATCGGACCGCGTCGCCCGCACGGTGTAGGTGCCGACGGGAAGGTCTGGCGCGCCGAACACGCCGTCGGTCCCGGATCGGACTCGAGCCGCCGCACGGTCCTCTTGGCCAGCGAAGGTAAGCGCCGCCATGAAGTTCGACTTTAGGTCATCTCGGCTTTTCTTCGCCGAAGGGAAGACCGTGACCTCCGCTCCTGCGAGGGGCTTTCCCTCACGGTCGAGCACGCGACCCGAAAGCATCGCGCGCGCCTTGCCCGACGCATCGTCGCCCGCAATTGCCGGCCGGGACGCGGCAAGGACCACGAGTCCGATCACGAGGGCGAAGTGCTTCACGAATGTGTCCCGAACCCTGACGGCGGTGTGGCTGCCATGATCTCAGCATTCTCGCCGAGACCGCGCCGATCGGAACAGCCTTCAAGTCCCCGAATCGCCGGCCGAGGTCTCTCGACCTGCGCAACGCCGGGAGGGGTCCCTCGGGGAGAGCAACAGCTCCCAGCAGCGGCGGTGA
>JANNRO010000130.1:0-3827 GCA_031401505.1 Planctomycetia bacterium | reverse complement strand
ACATCGAGGCGTTGACTGCGGCGGCGCCGACACCTCCCCGCCACGCGGCGCGTCAAAGCGGCGTGGCGGCGGTGGCCGACAAGGCGGAGCAAGCGTCGTGAGCGTCGAGAGCAAGGGTACGTACGGCGAATTCGACGCGGTCCGCAAGCGCTTCGCGAAAGTGGTCACGAGCGCTCCCGGGGCCCGCATCCGCCCACAGGAGGCCGAAGGCTCGAGCGCCGAAATCCATCGGGGCCGGGCCGACTACGTGCAGGTGAAGGCGGGGCTGCTCGCGAGATTGCTCGACGAGATGGGCGACCGTCGCCTGCTCGCCGAAGACGACGAGGGGATCGCGCGCGTCGTGCGCGACTTCGTCGAGCGGATTCTCGCGCAAGAGGAGCTTCCGCTCAACGAGGCCGAGCGTGCCCGCTTGGCCGACGATCTGCGCGACGAGACGTTGGGTGTGGGCCCCTTGGCGGCATTGATGGCCGATCCGGCCGTCACCGACATCCTCGTCGTCGGCCCCGACAAGGTGTACGTCGAGCGCTTCGGCCGCCTCGAGAAGACTCAGACGAAATTCAAGGACGCTGACCACGTCCAGCGCGTTATCGAGCGCATCGCGGCCTGGGTGGGGCGTCGCATCGACGTCGCCCAGCCCATGCTCGACGCGCGCCTCCCCGACGGCAGCCGTGTCAACGCGACGATCCCGCCCGTGTCGATCGACGGTCCGACGATCTCCGTGCGTCGCTTCGGGCGCCGGCGCCTGCGCAGCGACGAACTCGTCCAGATGGGCGAGATGTCGCAGCCGATGCTCGACTTCCTGCGGGCCTGCGTCCGAGGGCGTCAGAACCTCCTGATCTCGGGCGGCACGGGTGCCGGTAAGTCGACGCTGCTCGGTGCGCTCGCCGAGGCGATTCCGCCGACCGAGCGCATCGTGACGATCGAAGACACGGCCGAACTGATCATGGACCAGGAACACCTGGTCCGGCTCGAGATGCGTCCCCCGAACGTCGAGGGGCGAGGCGCCATCACGGCGCGCGACCTGCTCATCAACTCGCTGCGCATGCGCCCCGACCGCATCATCGTCGGTGAGGTGCGCGGCGGCGAAGCGCTCGAAATGCTCCAGGCGATGAACACGGGCCACGACGGCAGCCTCTGCACCGTCCACGCCAACTCCCCCCGAGATGCGCTCGCGCGCCTCGAAACGATGGTCTTGATGTCGGGCGTCGACTTGCCGTCACGTGCAATCCGCGAACAGATCACGAGTGCGATCCAAGTCGTCGTGCACGTCCGCCGATTCGAGGACGGCGTGCGCCGGATCGAGGGAATCGCCGAGATCGTCGGCCTCGAAGGCACCACGCTCCTGCTCAACATGATCTTTCACTTCAAGCGCCAGGGGCGAGACGGGCGCGCGGTCCGCGGGGCGTTCCTCGCGACCGGTACCGTGCCGCGCGTGACCGAGGCGCTGCGTGACCGTGGCGAGCCGCTGTCGCCGACCCTTTTCCAGGGCACGGCCTAGCGATGAATCGGACGGTCGCCCTTGCACTCGCGGTCGGGCTTTTAGCCTACTGCTTCTGGACCGTTCGCCGGTGGCTCCACCACCGCGTAGCCGCCGGTCGCGTGCCGATGCTCATCGACGACGCGCAGATTCGCATCCTGCGCGTCGGCGGGATCGAAGAGCCCGCCGAGACGGCATTCCCGTGGGTCCTCGGCATCGCCGCGGCGATCTGCTTCGTGATCATCTTCGGGCTGGGACTCTTGTTCGCCGTGGCCGTCGGCGTGCTCGCGTGGGTCGTGGGCGGAATCATCAAGGAAACGATCATCGGGCGGCGAATCCTGCGCCTCGAGGGGCAACTCGCCGAGGCGATCGACCACGTGATCACCTCGCTCCACGCCGGGATCGGCGTGCTCGACGCCCTGAGCGGCGCCGAAACCGACGCGCGCAAACCCTTGAAGCCTCACCTGACGACGCTCGTCTCGCGCATCCGGCTGGGTGACGACGCGATCGAGGTGTGCCGCGACATGTCGCGGATGCTCCCGCTCGAGTCGTTCCGGCTGTTCTATTACGCGCTCGCGATCCAGTGGGAGGGCGGCGGGAACCTGGCCCCGACGCTCGCGACCGTCGGTCGCTTCATCCGCGACCGCGTCGAGCTCGGTCGGCGCGTGCGCGCACAGACGAGCGAGGCGCGGTTTTCGGTCCTCGCGGTGCTGTTGCTCACGTACTTCCTGGCCCTCCTCATGTGGAATCTCGATCCGACGCGGGTCGAGGGCTTCATGGGGACCGAGATCGGCCGCACCGTCGCGGCGGGCGCCGTCATCCTGCAAGCGCTCGGCGCCCTATGGGTGACGCGCCTCTCCCGGATCCGGATCTGACGCCGTGAACCCGATCGCCATCGCCGTTCCCTGGGCCGTCTGGGCGCTCGTCTGGATCGGCTTCTTCGGTCTCGCGATCTGGGCCGTGCTGCGACTGCGCATGCACGCCCGTTCGCAGCAGCGCCTTCGCAGCGAGCACCGTCTCCAGTTCGAGGCGCTCGCGCCGGTTCCCGACGAAGATATGCGCTGGATGGGACGGTGGCTGTTCGTCGCGGGGTTTCGTCGGCCGGACGCGACGACCATTTTCGTGGTGGCCACGGCCGCGGCCCTTGTCCTGGGCGTGGCGGTCGCCTTCATGCTCCGGGCCCTTCCGTGGTACCGGCAGTCCGTCGTCTGGATGGACACCCTCCCCGGGGGGACGGGCGGGATGATGATCCCCGTTCTCGTCGTGATGCCGTGGGTGGTGGCGGTGCTGATCGCGTCGATACCCTGGCTCTACGTGCGCGCCGCCCGACGCCGTCGCGTCCGCGAGATCGGGGAGGACCTCCCGATCGCGCTTCAGGTGATGGCGACCTTGGCTCGGGCCGGGCTCGGGTTCGACACGGCCCTCACCCGCATTCTGGAGTCGGCCGAGCCCGGACGGACGCTCACCGAGGAACTTCAGACGTTTCGAGGCGAGAACCTGGGCGGAATCCCCCGGGCGCAGTGCTGGAAGCGCTTTGCACGACGCCTGGACGTCCCCTCGGTCTCGATGTTCGTGTCCGCGATGGTCCACGCCGAGCAGGTCGGAGGCGGGCTTTCCAACGTTCTCGAGCATCAGGCCGAGGACGCGATGAGCCGCCGGCGCGAGGCCGCCCTGGTCGCGGCCCATGCCCTCCCGGTCAAGCTCGTTTTTCCGTTGGTGCTCTGTTTTCTGCCCGGGATCTTCGTTTGGACGCTCGGCCCCGCGTTCTACAAGTTCATCGAGTTGATCGATCAGGTGATGCGGAAGGGTACTTGACGTATGCTCGCGCTCCGGACCGGCCCCCCAGGGCTCGTCCATCGGCGCCCCGAGGAGGTTTCACGTGATCAGGTTTCGATTCCCGCAGACGATCGTCCTGCTCGCCCTCGCATCGCCACTCGTCGCGTGCCAAACGATGCGGCCCCGCGACGAGACGATCGCCGACCCGGACGCGGCGATCGCGGAGATCCAGGGCCTCTGGGCGGCGACGTCGCCCGAGGGTGCGTCGACCGGCGACCTCGGCAGCAGTGCGTCGAAAGACGCGCTGCGCCGTCGTGCCGAGAGCATTTCGTTTCAGTATCCGTCCCACGGCCCCACGTTGATGCTCTGTGCCGTGCTTGCGTACGAGGCGTGCGACACGGTCGCCGCGCAACGCCATCTCGATGACCTGCTCTCGAACGACCCTGGCAATGCCGACGCAGTCAGTCTCCGCGCTCGCATCGCGATGGAGGAGGGGAACGTCGGCTACGCGCGGCGGCTCCTCGAGGATCGTATTGCGATCCGCCCCGACCACGGGGGTATGCGTGAGTTGCTC